>JAYNYK010000066.1:0-13529 GCA_038102985.1 Halieaceae bacterium | reverse complement strand
CAGAAAATAAAGTATCGCGAGTCGTTTCGACCCTTTGCGCCGTCGGTGCTGGCAGCACGTGCTGCTGAGTATTTTCAGCTTGATCGGCCCAGTCCTTACATGCTGCTGGTTGCAGAACTCCAGAACGCAAAGCGTGTTGCGATGAGTGCCGCGGAGCAAGAGCTTTTCGGTATCGACAAGCTGCAGATACCCCGCTCTGAGCTACCGGCGATCACCCACGTGGATTACTCGGCCCGGGTCCAGACCGTACATCCCGAAACCCATCCTCGCTATTACGCGCTACTCACTGCGTTTGATCAACGCACGGGTTGCCCTGTCTTGGTCAATACCTCCTTCAATGTGCGGGGCGAACCGATTGTTTGCACGCCCGAGGATGCTTACCGTTGTTTTATGCGAACCGAAATGGATTATCTGGTGCTCGAAAATTGCTTGTTGGCGAAGTCCGACCAGCCAGCTCAGGAGCTGGACGAGGCCTGGCGTCACGAGTTTGAGCTGGATTAAGCATGGACCCATTGATTGAAGAATTAGACGCGAAGGGCCTCAGGAATTTTGGCCTCAGCTTCGGTGCAATAGTTGCTGCCCTGTTTGGGTTGTTCTTTCCGTGGCTCCTGGAATTAGCGTATCCGCGCTGGCCTTGGCTGTTGCTGGCGGGGTGCGCGGGCTGGAGCTTTATAGCGCCACGGACGCTGAGACCCTTTTACAGGCTATGGATGCGTTTGGGCATCGCACTCAGCAAGATCACGACGCCGGTGATTCTCGGCGTAGTGTACTTCCTGATTATTACCCCGACCGGGTTGATCGCTGGATTATTTCGCAAGGATCCGATGCGACGGAATTGCAAAGAGAATCGTGAGAGTTTTTGGCAAGATTCGGAGCAGAGGCCCGCGAGTCACATGGACGACCCCTTCTGATCGTGACTCACTGGCCTTACGCTCAGGGCGTGTTTGCAATGGTGCGAGGATGGCCGCGGTGGGGCTGTGACGGCTCGGCTCGCTGAATAGATTGAGGGTAAGGTTTACGTCTCCTGGGCGGTGGGGACAGCCAGCTTTATGCCGCCTTACCCATGCCTATGCAAGTGCAGCTGAATGCGCAGTAGCACCATCCGCATGCCACCATGATGATGTTCTCTCAGTAGTTGAACCTGTGGGGTGCTTTGAGCCGTTGCAAATGGGGGAGGGATGGTAGCTACGGGTGGACTTGAACCACCGACCCCAGCATTATGAATGCTGTGCTCTAACCAGCTGAGCTACGTAGCCACGTAAAGGAAATCTTTGAGGCGCGCGATTCTGCAAAACTCCGGGATTGAAGTCAACCTGCCCGACCATCCCGTCGTCAGAACGTTTTGATGCGGGCACAGATATAGGCATATCGGTATCTCTCATGAATGACGAGCACGAAGATCCCGACCCAGTGCTGCAGGCCAGGCTGGCGAACACCACCGATGAGGCTCGCCCAGATGCTGTTGCAAAGCGCCATGCGCGAGGGGGTCGTACGGCCCGCGAAAATCTAGCGGATCTCACTGACGGGGCCGCAATTTCAGAATATGGCCAGTTGGCGGTTGCTGCACAGCGGTCCCGTCGTGAGGGTGATGCCCTGTATGCCGACACCGCCGCCGATGCGGTGATTACCGCCGTCGGCCCCGTCAACGGTGATCTCTTCACTGTGGGGCAGAGTCAGGCGGCGATGATTGTCAATGACTACAGTGTGCTAGCGGGCACTCAGGGGTATTTTCATCACCGAAAAATTGACCGCCTGCTGGAGATTGCTCAGGCAGAGTGCCTCCCTGTGGTGATGTACACCGAAGGCGGTGGTGGACGGCCCGGCGATACCGACGTGTTGGTATCGATGGCGGGCCTCAATGTACCCACCTTCCATCGCTGGGCAGCGCTGGCAGGGCGAGTGCCGCGCATCGCGGTAAATCATGGCTACTGTTTTGCCGGCAATGCAGCGCTGTTTGGTGCGGCAGACCTGCGGATTGCCACAGAGGCAAGCTGTATTGGCATGGCGGGGCCGGCGATGATCGAGGGAGGTGGTCTAGGCACCTGGAAACCACAGGAAATTGGGCCAATATCAGTGCATCGCCAAAACGGCGTAGTCGACATTGTTGTCGCCGATGAAGCCGAGGCTACCCTGGTGGCCAAGCGCGTGCTCGCCTGCGTGCAAGGTTCACTGTCTGAGTGGCATGAGGAGGATCAGACGAAGCTGGCCGCGCTGATGCCGACTAACCGACGCTATGCCTTCGATGTAAGGAAGATTATTCACCATCTCTTTGACGGGACGTCGTTTATTGAGACTCGGCCCGATATGGGGCGCGCTGTTGTCACGGGGCTCGCTCGAATCCAAGGTCATGCGGTGGCAGTGCTGGCGAGTGATTGTCGTCATCTGGGTGGGGCGATCGATGGGGAGTCCGCAATCAAAGCAACAGCCCTATACCAATTGGCAGAGCGGTGGCGCCTGCCCGTGATTTCTCTCATCGATACGCCCGGATTTATGGTGGGACCCGACAGTGAGGCGGCGGGCGCGCCGCGGTTGATGTCTGATCTTTTCATCGCAGGCGCCACACTGACCCAGCCGATCGTGGCGGTCTTTTTACGGAGAGCCTATGGGTTGGGAGCAATGGCCCTAACGGGAGGGTCCTTTGAGGTGCCGCGCTACGCTGTGAGTTGGCCCCAGGGAGAATTCGGTGCCATGGGTCTCGAGGGGGCAGTGCAGCTGGGTTATCGACAGGAGCTCGCCGAGGCACCAGATGAGAAGGCCCGGCAGGCCTTGTTCGATAAGTTACTCGCCGAAATGTACGCCAAAGGCCGTGCCGTGGAGGCCGCGAGTTATCTCGAAATTGACGCTGTGATCCAGCCTCACGAGACGCGCTCGGCGATTAGTCGTGCCCTCGGGGCCACATGATCAAACATTGAATCGAAAATGAATGACGTCCCCGTCGGCGACAATATATTCTTTGCCCTCAAGCCGCCAGCGACCCGCATCTTTAGCACCCTGTTCACCGCGGTGAGCGACGAAGTCCTCAAAGCCGATGACTTCGGCGCGGATGAAACCCTTTTGGAAGTCAGTGTGGATAACCGCGGCCGCCTCTGGCGCGGTGGAGCCGACGCGAACGGTCCAGGCGCGCACCTCTTTGGGGCCCGCCGTGAAATAGGTTTGCAGATTCAGTAGCTCATAGCCTGCGCGGATCACTCGGTTCAGTCCGGGTTCTTGCATGCCCATCTCGGCAAGAAACTCGATTTTTTCATCATCGTCCAGCTCGATGATTTCTGATTCGAGTTTGTTGCAGATAACCACAACCCCCGCTCCCTCGGAGGCCGCATGGGTACGGACCGCATCAAGATGCGGGTTCTGCTCAAATCCGTCCTCTGAAACATTGGCGATGTACATCGTCGGTTTCGTGGTGAGCAGATGTAAAGTCTTTACTTTTGCCCAGTCGTTGGCATCCAAGTCCAGTGCACGCACGGGTTGGGCTTCATTGAGCTGGGGCAACAATTTATCTTCGAGTAGCGTTTTCAGCGCAATGGCTTCCTTGTCTCCACTTTTTGCCGTTCGCACCACTTTGGCGAGCTGTTTCTCACAGGATTCAAGGTCGGCCAGCGCGAGCTCGGTATTAATGGTCTCGATGTCTGCCAACGGCGCTATTCGGTTGGCAACATGGACGACATTAGGATCCTCGAAGCACCGCACAACATGTGCAATCGCATCAGTTTCGCGAATGTTAGCGAGAAATTGATTTCCCAAGCCCTCGCCTTTAGAGGCGCCCGCCACCAGCCCTGCAATATCGACGAATTCCATTGTGGCGGGAATCGTGCGTTCGGGATTAACCAGCTTCACGATCTCTCCCTGACGAGGATCGGGAACCGCTACAACTCCAGTATTGGGTTCGATCGTGCAAAACGGGAAGTTTTCGGCATCAATGCCGGCTTGTGTAAGCGCATTGAAAAGGGTCGATTTGCCGACATTGGGCAGTCCTACAATGCCGCACTGTATTCCCATCTTAGTCAGTCCTCGTTATTTCGGGGGTGGCTGATGATGCTCACTGTGAAGCGCGGTCATGGCCTTGACCGCCTCTCCCTCGAGTAGCAATGGCAGGGCAGCCATGGCCGATTCGATACTGGCTTCTATCGCGGTCAGGTCAGTCGATGACGCTTTGCTCAGCACCCAGTCAGAGACGTTTCGGGCCGATCCCGGGTGCCCGATGCCGATGCGCAAGCGCCAAAAGTCCTTGCGGCCGCCCAATGCAGGTATGACATCCCGGAGTCCGTTGTGACCGCCATGACCGCCATCGTGCTTGAAACGCGACTCGCCCGGTGGCAAATCGAGCTCGTCGTGGGCGATCAGAATCTCAGCAGGATCAATCCGATAATAATTCGCCATTGCAGCCACTGAGCGGCCACTGTCATTCATGAAAGTTTCCGGCACCAGCAGCCTCAGATCGTGGCCAGCAATGGCGCCTCTCGCCGAGTGTCCTAGGGCATTACGGTCAGCTGACAGGGTCAGGCCATACTGCCTTGCAACAAGCCGCACAAAAAAGGCACCGGCGTTATGCCGCGTGCCTTCGTACTGTGTGCCGGGATTGCCGAGCCCGACGATGAGTCGGATGGCAGACAAGGATTAATCAGCCCTCGCCGCCGGATCCGGTATCGTCGGACTCTGGGGCATCATCGCTTGCGCTCTCGCCCTCATCTTCCGTCGTCTCAACCTCTTCATCGGCCTCTTCTTTGGCGCCCCGCGGAGCGATAACCGATGCAATCGCGAGGTCATGATCCTCGCCCAGCTCAAGCGCAGTCGAGGTGACCCCATCGGGGAGAGCAATATCTGACAGGTGAACAATTTGGCCGAGTTCGACCTCCAGCATGTCCACTTCAAGATATTCCGGCAGGTCTTTTGGCAGACACTGGACTTCAATATCGGTTGCCTGCTTCTGGATCATGCCACCGCCCAATTTGACGCCTGCGCATTGTTCTTCATTGACAAAGTGCAGCGGCACATTGACCTTGATAGCCTGATCCATGCGCACGCGCAGAAAATCTGCGTGCATGGGGAACCCTTTGGCGGGATGGCGTTGAATGTCCTTGATGATCGCGCTGTGCTTGTCATCGCCAACTCTTACTTCAAGAATCGAGCTGAAACACGCCTCGTTCTCCAGCATGTGCTCAAAATCCTTTCGGATAAGCGTCAAACTTTGGGCGGGTTGGTCCCCTCCATAAATAATGGCGGGAATTTTTCCCTCGAGGCGACGCAGGCGGCGGCTCGCACCTTTCCCCGCGTCGGCTCGCGCCTCTGCAACTACAATAAAAGCATCAGACATCGTCCTGCTCCTTGACTAACACCGCCTCGCCTGCGACCGACTCGGCGGTGGGTGGGTAAAACACTGTTCAGGAAAGATCAAACAGTGCGCTAATAGATTCTTCATTGCTAACCCGGCGAATGGATTCTGCCAACAGGTCTGCGATCGTTAGCTGGCGAATTTTCCCAATCGCCAGAGCCTCGGAAGAGAGGGGAATGGTGTCGGTTACCACCAACTCATCCAACTGCGAGTTTTTAATATTGTCCAGGGCCTTGCCCGATAAGACAGCGTGGGTACAGTAGGACACAACTTTCACGGCGCCGCGCTCTTTGAGGGCGTTGGCCGCTGTACATAGCGTGCCTGCCGTGTCCACCATGTCGTCCACCAGAATGGCCGTACGGCCCTCGACATCGCCGATCAGATTCATCACCTCCGCCTCATTGGCGCGTGGGCGACGCTTGTCGATGATCGCTAAATCGGCATCATCTAACTGCTTCGCGATCGCGCGTGCGCGGACAACGCCGCCGATATCCGGGGAGACAACAATGACGTTTTCGTGGGCACAGCGAGCAATATCGGCGTTGAGGATGGAGGAAGCATACACGTTGTCTACCGGCACGGTGAAGAAACCCTGAATCTGCTCAGCGTGCAGATCGACGGTCAATACGCGGTCTACGCCAACGCCGACCATAGTGTCCGCTACTACCTTTGCGGAAATAGGCACGCGAGCCGAGCGCACTCGACGATCCTGCCTTGCGTAGCCAAAATAAGGCACTACGGCCGTTATGCGCCCGGCCGACGCTCTGCGCAGGGCATCAATCATCAACAGCAACTCGATAATGTTGTCGTTAGTGGGATGACAGGTGCTCTGCAGCACGAACACATCTTTTCCGCGGACATTTTCGTTGAGTTCCACCGTGATCTCGCCGTCGGAAAATTTACTGACGGCCGCGTTGCCCAGTGCCAGATAAAGCCTGTCCGCCACTTTACGAGCCAGCGCGGGATTAGCATTACCCGAGAACACCATCATTTTTGATGACATGCGCTTTACCTCACGCGGTATGAATGGCTGGGGCGGGAGGATTCGAACCTCCGAATGGCGGGATCAAAACCCGCTGCCTTGCCACTTGGCGACGCCCCAAATAAACATTTCATTGTACTTCCAGCATCTCGGGGAGATGGTTTACCCCCTCTGCTACCACAACCGGTAGGTCAGAAGGTGCTTTCGCTGCGACGCGATGCGCTTCTGCCTCGGTGTCAAAGGCCGCAAAAACGCAGGCTCCACTCCCCGTCATCAGCGCGTGGTCCGCCTCACTCATCAACCATTCCCACGCCTGACGTATTTCTGGGTGCAGTGCCATGGCAACACCTTGCAAATCGTTGCCGGCAACCCCCGAAAAAAAGGCCTGCACTGTAATGGGCGCAGTGTGGCGTGTCAATTCAGGATGACTGAAGATTTCGGCAGTACTGACCCTGCATTGGGGCTGCGCTATCAGGTACCAGCGCTTGGGCAGGGCCAGCGGCGATAGTACATCGCCCACCCCTTCCGCCCAGGCGCTTTGGCCCAGCAAAAACACACTGACATCGGCGCCCAACGGTGCCCCTAGTGCCATTAACTGGTTGTGATCAAGACCCAGTTGCCACAGTTGATTAAGCGCCATCAGCGTCGTCGCCGCATTGGAGCTCCCGCCGCCCAATCCCCCTCCCCGGGGGATCTTTTTCTGTATGTGGATACAGGCGCCTTTATCCGGCCGTTTAAGTGCCTCTGCCGCCTGCAGTATCAGGTTGTCAGCGTGGGGAATGTCGCCCGTGTCGCCAGACAGTTCAACACCCGCGCGCTCTTTCATCTCAAAGGACATCTCGTCGCCCCAGTCGAGCAATTGGAAGACCGTTTGGAGATCGTGGTACCCGTCCTCTCGACGTCCAGTGACATGGAGAAAGAGGTTGAGCTTGGCCGGTGAGCAAACCCGCAGCATCTTCATTCCTGTTTGCCGATCTCCCACGTCGCAACCACGAGTTTTAGGGATAATTCTGGGCCTACAACGGTCAGTTGCTTTGGGAGTATCCACGGGGAAACGGTTTGCCAGGTGACTACGTCGATTTGCCAACCCTCCGCGCCGCCAGAATAACCGAGCAACCATTGACCAATGATTTCGGGGTTGCGCATTGCCAGCAGGCGCAGCGTTGGCGGCAGCGCGGTGACTTCCGATAGAGATCTTGGGTCTCCACCATCTTGCCAAGTCAGGCGCGATCCCTCGCGCTCCATCACTTGCCGATTCATCGAGAAAGGACCCGAGACTGTAATGGTGTCGCGGGACGGGTCATGGCGTCGCCACTCAAAACGCGCGGTATTGGTCTCTCCATCCGCTGTCACGGCTAATTTACCGGCCGCCATCCAGGGGCTGAGATCTGCAGGCGCTCTCGCTGCCGGCGGCAGAGCGGCGCGCTGCTCCAAGTCTGGATTCGCGCACCCAAGGGATGATGCCATGGTGATGATTGCAAGCGTTTTGCTGAACTGTATGTGGACAAGCAATCTCTCGGCTAGCCGGCAGGTCATGGCAGATCTGCACCGAGTCGCCCTGCCGCCTCCAGTATGATGGGGTGCTCGGGCACACGGCTCAGGCCGGCTCTCCAGATGTCCTTGGCTTCGATCTGACGTCCTTGCACCCACAACACCTCGCCGAGGTGCGCGGCTACCTCCGGATCGGGAAACGACTGATGGGCGCGGCGCAGCAACGACTCTGATTGTTCAAAATACCCCAGCTTATAATAGACCCAGCCGAGGCTATCCAAAATCGCGGGGTCACCGGGCGAGAGTGCCAGCGCCCGCTCTATGAGTTGTGCCGCCTCCTCAAACCGATCCGTGTGATTGGTCAGGGTGTAGCCCAGTGCGTTGAGCGTTGCAGCGTGATCAGGGTCTTGAGCGAGAATATTGCGTAGATCTTCTTCCATCTTTGTGTAGGATCCAGCCGCTTCATGAATCATTGCTCGCCCATACAACAACGAAAAAGAGCGAGGGAAAGCCGTTAGCCCTCTGTCGTAAGCGCTCAGAGATTCTCCTGTCCAGTCCTTCAGCGCATCGGCCTCGAGCAAAAACAGTTGCTCTGCAGAGGTGGGATAGCGTTGGCGCTGATCGGCAAAAAAAGATTTGATATCACTGGCGAAGGCAGTGTCGACAAGTAGCTGTGAGGCTCTGGACTTGGCGTCGCTGAATTCTCGAGACGGGCCCACTGCACCAAATGCAGCAATCGCGGCCGGGTACTCATCGCGCATCGCCGCAATGCGTCCCTTGTAGTAGTAGGCTTCGTTCAGCCGTTCACCGAGAGAGATTAAATAGTTGAACTTCTCTAATGCATCGTCGTAATACTGCAGTTCGAACTCGAGTATTGCCGAAGTAGCAAGGAGCTCTGGGTTTTCTGGTTCTTGCTCGAGTAGCAGAGCGAACTGATCCCTTGCGGCATCATAGTCTCCCTCCGAACCCAATAGCCGAGCATACTGAAGACGCAGTTCCTGATTGTTGGGGAACGCTGCCAGCGTATCCGCAAGCCGTTGAAAAGGCGTAGCGACCGATTGATCCAATTGCAATTGAGTCCACAACATGACCGCCCTGACATTCTCAGGGTCTCGCGCTAGTACCGGGCTCAGAAAAGCCTCTGCCTCAACAGGATCTTTGTTTAATCTGGCCAACAGGCTCGCGGCGATTGCGATTTGGTCATTCTCTGGCCAGTGCGTGGTGAGTTCGATAATCTGCTCAGCAATGGCCTCCTGCGTTTCGGGATCCAGTTGCTCGTAGCCTCCCAAATTCGCCGCAACGTTGACGGACACTCCCAACGTGACGGCAAGTTCAGCGTACTCGAGCGCCAATAAGGGATTGCCCGTGCGAGCCAGCCAGCCTGAGGCGGCGGCGGCGGCAGCACCATCGGATGGGTCGAGCTCCGACAGCCGAATTGCCATGGCTGTCGCTCTATCTGCGTCGTTGACAAATTCAGCCAAACGCAGGGCGCGGCGGGCCAGTAGAGGGTCGTTCAATATCACCGCCTGATCGACAAGCAGCGCAAGCCCGTGTTCAAAGTCGCGGGCACGCAGCGCAAACTCCGCCTCCAGCAGGGGCCTAACGCTGTCATCGGGAATCGGCGTTTCAATCCGGAGACGCTCGCGGGAATCCTTTGGGGTGCTGGCAGCGGCGCTGGGGGGGCTCGTTTCCGGTGCAGGAGAAACGCAGCTCGCCAGCAGCAGCGAGAATAGGCAACCGATCACTGGGCGTAAAAAGATCATTGGGCGCAGCGCCGAGCAAGAGGCATTTTCATGGCGGTAAGTTGTTGCAAAGACAGTGCTATGATAACAACTTGTGGGGGTTGGCGAGGGTAGTGACCGGAGCCGTGTTAGACAAACTGGTGGTAGTAGGCGTAAATCATGACTCGGCTTCCGTTGCCTTGCGCGAGCAAATTGCTTTTGCGCCCGAGAAAGTCCATGAGTCGCTCGATGCCTTGATCCGGGACACTGCGGTGAGCGAGGCCGTTATTCTGTCTACCTGTAACCGCACTGAGCTCTACGGCGTGCTATCCAGCCCAGCAGATGGTGTGACAGCGGGAGATCAATTAGCCCAATGGCTGGCGCAGCACCACGGAGTCGATATTCACCAGTTGCTCCCCTGTGTGTACCGCAATCACGGACTGTCCGCAGCCTCGCATCTGGTTCGGGTTGCGGCAGGATTGAATTCCATGGTCCTAGGAGAGCCGCAAATTTTCGGGCAAATGAAATCCGCTTTTGCCGTGGCCCAGGAAGCCGGTGCCGTGGGCTTCCACATGAACACGATTTTTCCAGAGGCGTTTCGTATTGCTAAAAAAGTGCGCACTGACACGGCCATTGGCGAAAATCCGGTTTCGGTGGCGTACGCAGCCGTGGATTTGGCGCGCCAAATTTTCCGCGATATGCAGCGCGGTACGGCCCTGTTACTGGGCGCGGGTGAAACGATCGAGTTGGTGGCGCGTCACCTCGGTGACGCAGGGCTGGGCAAGCTGATCATCGCCAATCGCACGCTTGAGCGCGCCGAGCAGCTTGCCTCACAGTTTGATGCCGAGGCGATTCTTTTGGCAGATGTAACTGAAAGACTTCACGAAGCCGACATTGTCATCAGCTCTACCGGTAGCCAATTACCTATTTTGGGTAAGGGCATGGTGGAGGAGGCGGTTCGGGCCCGACGGTGGCGTCCCGTGCTCATGATCGATCTGGCGGTGCCGCGAGATATTGAGCCTCAGGTTGCCGAGATTTCCGACGTTTATCTTTATACCGTTGATGATATGCGCGAGGTGATTGAGGAAAATCTGCGGCTACGGGCATCTGAGGCCAGTAAAGCGGATGAAATTGTTGCCAGCGGTATCGAGGCGCTTCGGGACGGTGTGCTGGAACGGCAATCGGCTGACGTAGTTAGAACCTATAGAGATTCAGCCTTGGCGATGCAGCAGAGAGAGCTAGAAAAAGCGCTGAAAATGTTGGAGCGCGGGGTGGATCCTGCAGAAGTGCTCAACCGGCTTGCCCATGATTTGACCAATAAACTCATCCACGCGCCCACGGCGGGGCTCCGTCAGCTTGCCAAGGACGGAGGTAAGCAGGACGTCTCCAAAATGGCCGCCGTTCTGGGTCTCACCAACTTTGAGGAAGAGCGGGACGAGGGCACGACGCTACAATAGCGCCGTTTGCATGCTACCCCGGTGAAAGCCTCCTTACTGTCTAAGCTGGAACACCTTGCTGATCGACATCAGGAGGTGGAGGCGTTGCTCGGCGACCCCGAGGTCATTGGTAATCAGACGCTATTCCGGGAGTTATCCCGCGAGTTTGCCCACCTGAATGAGGTGGTCACCCAGTTTCAGCGCTGGAAGATGTTGCAGGCCACCCTCGCCGATGCTCAGGAGATGCTCAACGACGCCGACCTGGAGCTGCGAATCCTTGCCGAGGATGAGATCACCGACGCTAATACCGCTGTCGAGGAAATCGAGTCAGCGCTGCAGCTGTTGCTCCTGCCTCAAGACCCCAACGACACGGGTAATGTGTTTTTGGAAATCCGAGCGGGCACCGGTGGTGATGAGGCAGCTATCTTTTCCGGCGATCTGTTCCGCATGTACCACCGGTATGCCGAACAAAAGGGGTGGTCCATTGAAATCATGTCGGAAAGAGCGGGTGACCACGGAGGATATAAAGAATTGATCACGCGAGTCGTCGGGCAGGATGCCTATGCGCACCTCAAGTTTGAATCGGGCGCTCACCGCGTCCAGCGCGTGCCCGAGACAGAATCTCAGGGCCGCATCCATACTTCGGCTTGCACGGTGGCCGTTTTACCTGAGGTTGAAGAGATCGACACCGTGGATATTCGCAAAGAAGATCTTCGCGTCGACACGTTTCGCTCTTCGGGAGCCGGTGGGCAGCACGTGAACACAACTGATTCTGCGGTGCGCCTGACACATATCCCCACGGGTATCGTTGTGGAGTGCCAGGATGAGCGTTCGCAACACAAAAATCGCGCCAGAGCGATGTCCCTGCTGCAGTCACGGTTGCTGTCGGTCGAGCAGGAGAGCCAGCGCGCGTCCCAGGCTTCCCAGCGGCGATCGCTGGTAGGCTCTGGGGATCGCTCAGAGCGAATTCGTACCTATAACTTTCCCCAGGGGAGGATCACTGATCATCGGATTAATCTGACGCTCTACAAATTGGATGAGGTCACGGGCGGCGACCTTGATCCCTTGATTATTCCTCTGCGTCAAGAGCATCAGGCAGATCAATTGGCTGCGATGGCCGAAGAATGACGGTTAGCGACCTGATTCGCTGCGCGACAATTGACCGAAAGGAAGCCGAAGTATTACTAGCGAACGTGCTTCAAGTTGACCGGTCATGGATCTATGCCCACGGGGACGCGCCGGTGAACCCGGAGTGCGCTCATCGCTTCTCTGAGGAGGTGGCGGCTAGGGCGGCGGGTGAACCATTGGCCTACCTGCTGGGCTATCGAGATTTTTGGACGCTGCACTTACGCGTCAATCGCGATGTGCTGATTCCGCGCAGAGAGACAGAGCATCTGGTTGAGTGGGCTTCAGAGTGCATCAGCACGGGCGCTCGGCGGGTACTCGACCTTGGGACTGGCAGCGGCGCTGTCGCACTGTCCTGTAAATCAGACCACCCTGAGGCAGAGATCTGCGCGGTTGATATCAGTAGCCAGGCATTGGCATGCGCCCGCGCCAACGGTCAGCGTTTAAAGCTGACTGTTGATTGGCGGCAGGGCAATTGGTTTGAGGCAGTACCGGGCACGCGCTGGCCGCTGATCCTGTCCAATCCACCTTACGTTGCTGCTGCAGACCCTCACCTCGAGACAGGCGACTTGCCCGCGGAACCAACTGGCGCGTTGGTTGCGGGTAAAACAGGCCTTGAGTCTCTTCGTTATATTATCGAGCACGCTCCGGACTTTCTGGAGCGCGACGGCTGGCTGTTATTGGAGCACGGATTTGACCAGGCGTCTCCAGTGCGTGAGTGCCTCGCGGCAACCGGTTTTGTCGAGATAGCGACGCGTTGCGATTGGTCGGGCCAGGAGCGCGTAACGGGGGGCCAATGGTTGAACTAACTGATCAGCAGTTAAGCCGCTATGCGCGCCAACTAATCCTGCCAGAGATCGATCTGAAGGGTCAGCAGCGCCTGCTCGAGAGCAGCGTACTCATCGTCGGCGCAGGGGGGTTGGGCTGCCCCCTTGCTCAATACCTCTGTGGCGCCGGGGTTGGCCGCATTCGTCTAGCAGATGACGACCGGATTGAACTCAGCAATTTACCAAGGCAAGTGGCTTTTTCAGAGATGGATATTGGCCGATTCAAAGTCGAGGTGCTGGCGGAACAGTTATCCAGAGCCAACGGTGACAGCGAGATTAATCCCAGAACTGAAAAATTTAACTCCGAGACGGCGGCGGAGATGCTGGCCGGTGTTGACCTCGTCATCGACGCCACAGATTCCCTACAAGCGCGCCTGGATATCGACCGCACGACCTGGCGAGCTCGATTGCCGTGGATTAAGGGGTCGGCGGTGAAGCTGGCGGGGCAATGGGCTGCTTTCGATGCCCACCGGCAATTTGGCTGCTATCACTGTGTGGTAACCGAGCCTGCCGGCGCGGACACTGCCGGTTGTACTGAGTTGGGCATATTGGGTCCGATAGCGGGTCTGGTGGCGATGCAACAATCGGTGATGGCCATCAAGATACTGCTGGGTCTGC
>JAYNYK010000065.1:0-13829 GCA_038102985.1 Halieaceae bacterium | reverse complement strand
TGGAAAGTGTGTATACGGAAACGTATCGAGGGTTCGAATCCCTCCTTCTCCGCCATATAAAGGGTTGATTTCATTGGAATAAGATCTCTTCCCTCCTCGGTTTGGGACCATTTTGGGACCAAACTCTCAGAAACCCCTAATTTTTCCGATACGAATGCCGCCATGCCGGCGGCATCTTCGGATATCCACTTGCCGTAGTGCTCATCGATCATGCGTGTGCTGGTGTGCCCGACCTGGCGAATAATCCACTCCTTTGGAATGCCGGCGGTCAGCAATTGGCTGATGAAGGTGTGACGCGCATTGTTCGGCCCGCGATAGCGCACCTTGGCTTTTTTTAGATGGGCGTGTTGGGCGCCAGTGAGGAAAAATCTACAGCCACGGATCAGGGTCCTTTCTAGAGGTATTTGAGGAGAGCAAATATAAAGGTAGTCGGGCAGATGTTACAGCGCGCTTTGGGTCTGTTCCTCTACTGCCCGGAATGCTGCGTCGAATGCCGCATCCATTAGTGCGATGGCTTCAGAGTCCGTATTGGCGATAGAGATACGCCCGAACTGGGCGCGCCCAATTTCGTGGGGCGCCTGCCCTTCCTGCCATTCCGGGTCGTCCAGCGCGAGATAAGGGTAGGCATAGCCGTGGGGAATGCGGTTCACGGTAATCGCACGAATATCCCGCTCGTGCTCGAATCCGTGCTGGCCCAGCATGGATTGCAGCTGCTGACGAATCTGTTGCTCGTAAGTGGCGAAGGGGGTGCTGTACACCCGGTGGCGCCCCAGGCGCAGTTGGTCGCGTCCGGAACCCTGCTCCTGTGCCTCGGTCATGGGGGAGTTCATCATGAAGACAACCATGGGGTCATCCGGCCCCCGGGGAGGTTCGTAGCCACCAACGCTCATGCCCGGGGCGCTGCTCACCCATTGAAACGGGTCGTGGGGGCATTGGAACAATTGTGCGCCCAATTTCTCGTAGGCGAGTCCGCTATCCAGCTGTACGTTGGCATAGACGAAGGGCGCTTTTACTCCGTAGCCCAGGCCCTCTTTCTGCGCTTCGGGCATTTGCGGGCACAGGTGCGGAATCAGCGCGTTATAGCAGGCCATCACGCAATGGTCGGCTGTAACACGCAATGCCTGACCCTTTTGCACGTAGTCGACCTCCACATGCTTTCCATCGATCTCTCGAGCACCCACCACGGTGCTGTTCAGGCGAATGCGGGTGGGCTGGTTGGCGCGATCCAGGGCATCGTAGTTAAATCGCGCGGTAGCAACGTCCTCTGGGCCCTGCATGTCTGGCGCTACAGCAGGTACAAGTTTCTGCACGATAAGGCGCGCCACTGAGGCATTCCCATCGGGAAACATCTTGACGTTCAGCAGGCTGTCCATGAATGCGCCGGCAATGGATGCGGAGGTCCTGGCCAGCCAACCCAGCGACTTTATGCCTGGACCGCCCATGGTAATACCTTCCAGCACACTGAGGTTCCAGCCGGACATGCCCGTGAGGTGGACCAGCATGGCATTCATTACCGGCAGTGATGTTTCCTCGAGCTTGACGCGATCGAGCAGGTACCGGTTGTAGCTGACCGTGTTGATGTACTCCCAGGTTTCGCTCAGTGATAAGTCGTCGAGAAAGTCACGCTTGCCGCCAAAGAAGTCGATGAACTTGTCCTGTTCGCTGCTCGGGATAGGCAGCTTACGCACATAGTCTTCGTAACCTTCGCCGCCGTACATCGTGGTTAACCAGTTGCCGGCCAAAGTCGTATGGCCATCGGGCCCCGGGAGCGAGACACCGTTGGGAGCGTCGAGGTCGCCCGCCAGGAACTGGTCTGCGGGAGTATTCGCCTCCATGCTGGCAACGCAATCGTCGTCGATGCCAATGGCGTGCATCAGGCTGGAGGCCGGTTTGCTGTAGCCAGCGGGGTTCTCCACGTTCTGGGCACCACCCAGGCTCAGCATCATTTTGCCGCCCTGGTGGAACTCATTGCGCTTGGCGTGGCCGCCGAAGTCATCGTGATTGTCCAGCACCAGGATATTTGCATCCGGCCCCATTTTGTCCTGGTAGAACCAGGCGGCGGCCAGGCCACTCATGCCTGCGCCGACAACAACCAGGTCGTAGTGCTCGTTCAGTGCCTGGTACTGGGCGGGTTTTTCCCCGCGCCAGGCCAGGGCATGGGCGACCTCGAACGAGCCTTCGTGACTGCCGCGCATGCCGGTGAGGGTAGGTGGGTAGTAATTTGAAGCGGTGGATGGCGCTGTTGTTGAGGTGTGCAAGCTTGTATCGCTGCCAGAAGCGTAAACTGCGCCCGGAATCATTACTCCGCCAGCACCAACTGCGAGCCCGTTCAGGAAGTCTCGCCTTGTTACTCGTCTCACCATTGTCGCTCTCAAGTCCTTTACATGTCATGCGACATGTTCTAGCATGTCGCCCGACATGTCAATTGAAAGCGCGAATGAATGACGGGCGAACGCAAGCAGGAAATACTGCAGATTGCCATCGAAATCATCGCGGACGAGGGTTATAGCAGCCTGACGATGCGATCACTGGCAAGAGCAAGCGGCATGAAGCTGGGCGCTCTTCAGTATCACTTCCGCACCTGGGATGAATTATTGCGCTCGCTGGTGGGCGTTATCGAAAGCGAGATCAAAGCCGAGTGGAGCAGTCAGGGGCTGGACAACGGTGCCACCGTATATGCCATTACTTCCTTCATGCTCGCAGGGATAGATGAACCTGGAGACATCCAGCTTGGAGACAAGCTCTGGCCTCAATTATGGGCGATGGAAGAGGTTGAGCCATTGGTTGCCGACTTGCTGCAAGAGGTGTACGCCGAGTATTTGCTCTTCCTGGAAGGCGCGATGGAGAGGGCCGGGATCGAGTCGCCTCGGGGTGAAGCTCTCTGTCTGATGTCCATGTTGGAGGGTGAGTCACTTTTCACCGGTCAGGGCAGGCGATGGGAAAAAGACCGTGCGCTGGTGCGGGATACGATTCTTGAATTTGTGGAAAAAAGGTACGGAGCTACTTAATGAGTAATCCAAGGTATCTCGACTATCAGGTAAACAGGTTTGGTTTGTGGAGCGCAGTCGTTGTGATTATCACGTCGGTGGTTGCAATGCTGCTACCGCTGGACGCACCTGAGGCCTACAACGCGGAGCACGCAGATCGAATTGCCTGGCTGAATGCTAACCGGGGTGCTGTTGAGCGGTGACACCCGGATAATCGCCATTGTCTACGTGATCGCGGGCTTGATTGTGCTCACGGTCCGTCTTGCAGCCTACCTGAAGAACCGGTCGATACCAGAGATGAAGGTGTCTTGAGTGGGCGGAGGCAGCTCACTTGATATATATTTACACAGATGTTAAAAAAAATGCATTCTCGATAATAGAAGATAAAGGATTTCAGAGATGTTGGATTCAATAGGGTCTATACCCGTTGGGGCGGCGCATAAGTATGGCGACAAACCAGCGCTGGTATGCCCTGAACGCTCCCTGAGCTTTGCCGAACTGGATATGCTGACGAATCGCTTTGCCAATGCCCTGGTTGGTCTTGGCGTCAGGCCTGGCGATCGTGTGACGCTGTATTCCGGCAATTGCTGGGAGTGGGTGGTCAGTTACTATGGCGCACTCAAAACCGGTGCCTTGATCAATCCGATCAATGTCATGCTGACACCCGGCGAGGTGGAGTTCGTAGCCAACGACTGCGGTGCGACCATTGTCATTGCATCCCATGAAAAGGCGCTTTCGATCCAGGGTGTGAAGGAGAAATCCGACGTCAGGGAGCTGATTTCGTTCGGTGACGAGGCGCTTCCTGAAGGGGTTTTGTCCTTTAAAGGCCTGCTTGCAGCTGGCGACGACAAATTCGAGATCGTTGATGTCGACGTCGATTCCCTGTCAACCATTGGCTATACATCAGGCACCACTGGTCACCCCAAGGGCGCTTGCCTGTCTCACCGCAACATACTGCTCAATGTCGCCATGACGGCCTTGATGCACCAGCGCAGCGACCGGGATACGGTGGTCACGGCGCTGCCTTGCCCACACGTATACGGCAATGTGGTGATGAGTGGCGCCATTCAGAACGGCATGACGCTCGTACTGCATCCCGCCTTCGAGGAGGCGACGATTTTGCAGAGCATTCAGGACCACAAGGCAACCCTGTTCGAAGGTGTGCCCACCATGTACATGTTCATGCTCAATCACCCGGAGCTTGATAACTACGATTTGTCCTCCCTACGTTGCTGCACCGTCGGCGGCCAGACCATGCCGAAACCCAAGATGGAAGAAGTGGAGCAGCGCTTTGGCTGCCCCCTGATCGAGTTGTGGGGTATGACCGAACTGGGTGGTCTGGGAACTACCTTTGCCTCAAATGGCCCGGTAAAGCACGGCTCTATTGGCGTGGCGCTACCCTACATCGAAGCGCGAATAGCGGACACAGAGGATGCCAGCAAAACACTGCCTGCAGGCGAAGTGGGCGAGCTGATGATCAAAGGTGGTATCGTCATGCAGGGTTACTACGGTAACGAGCAGGCCACCCGGGACACCATTGAGCCCGATGGCTGGTTACATACCGGCGATGTGGCCTCCATGGATGAGGATGGCTGTGTGTTCATCGTCGATCGCAAGAAGGACATGATTCTCACCGCTGGCTTCAATGTTTATCCCGCTGAGATTGAACGCGTCGTAGCAGGGCACCCGGATGTGGCCCTGGTGGCTGTGGGTAGTATCCCGGATGAGGATAAAGGCGAGCTGGCCAAGGCCTACATTGTGCCCAGGACCGGCACTAGTCCCGATGCAGAAGACATTATCAGCTACTCCCGCGAACACCTGGCCGCCTACAAGGTGCCGCGTGCAGTGCAGTTTGTCGATGACCTACCCAAAACCAGTACCGGCAAAGTGATGCGCCGGGAGCTTAAAACACTGGATTAATACACGAGATTAGCGAGGCTGACATGAAAGTAGATAGCGACTTTGCAATGAGCATCAATGGCGAGTCTGTGACCACCGAGCACACTCTGCCTGTTTATAACCCGGCTACGCGGTCTGTCTTTGCCCAGGTGCCGGATGCATCCAAAGCCCAGTTGGATGCCACGGTTGCCGCTGCGCGCCAGGCCTTTGCAGGCTGGAGTCAAACGCCGGTCGACGAGAGGCAGGCCGCGCTGGAGCGCTTTGCCGATCTGCTTGAAGAGCATGCGGAAGAGTTCAGGGCACTGCTTACGGCGGAGCAGGGTAAACCCGCGGCTGGTACCGAATGGGAAGTCTATGGATCCGTTACCTGGTTGCGGGCCATTGCCACCCAGCGCCTGCCCGACGAGAAGGTGGAGGAGACTGATGAGCGCCGGGTGGTGACACGTTATACCCCGGTAGGCGTGGTCGGTGCCATCGTGCCATGGAATTTTCCTATTTTGCTGGCCGTCTGGAAAATTGCGCCGGCGATTATGGCGGGCTGCACGGTCCTGCTCAAGCCTTCGCCTTATACGCCACTGTGTGACCTCAAAATGATCGAGTTGGCGCAACAGGCCTTTCCCCCCGGAGTATTGAATGCCGTGAGTGGTGGTGATGACCTCGGCAAGTGGATCACCAGCCACCCGGATATCAACAAGGTGGCATTCACCGGTTCTACCGAGACAGGCCGGCACGTGATGCGCTCGGCGGCGGACACCATCAAGCGCGTAACTCTGGAGCTGGGCGGTAACGATCCGGCGATCGTACTTCCGGATGTGGATGCGAAGGCTATTGCCCCTCAGTTATTTTGGGCCGCTTTCCAGAACAACGCCCAGTTCTGCAATGCCACCAAACGCCTGTACATCCACGAGGATGTCTATGACGAGGTGCGTGACGCATTGGTGGAGTTTATTGCATCAAACATCAAGGTGGGCGATGGCACTGAGGCGGATACTGACCTCGGTCCGATCCAGAATTCGATGCAGTACGGCAAGGTCCAGGACTATTTCGCTGACTGCCACAGCAACGGCTATCAATTTGCCATTGGTGGCGATATCGACGAAAACGCGGCGGGTTGGTTTGTACCGGTCACCCTCATCGACAACCCCCCGGAGGACTCCCGCATCGTTCGCGAGGAGCCCTTCGGCCCGATCCTGCCACTTCTCAAGTGGTCAGATGAGGCCGACGTGATTGCCCGCGCCAACGACACTATTTATGGTCTGGGCGCCTCAGTTTGGGGTAAGGACCTCGAGGCCGTAGAGCGCATTGGCAGTCAGTTGGAGGCCGGCACAGTATGGCTCAACGAGGTTCACCAGTACTCCCCGTTCCAGGCCTTTGGTGGACACAAGCAATCTGGCCTTGGCTGTGAGAACTCTCTGCACGGGCTGATGGAATACACAAACTGGCAAACCATCACGATGAATAAAAGCACTGGTTGATGGGGCAGGATAAGAAGTTTATTGCGGAGCCCTGTTGAGTTCATCAGGGCATTTGCCCCAGTCAGATATGACTGGGTTTTTTTGGGGGCTTGCCTCAGGGCTCTAGATGACGCGCGACCGAGGCTCGATACAGGGCATCCATCAAATCAGGCCGACAGGGGTTCACTATACGCTGGAGTGCACGGGAATACCCGAGGTTCTCCGGCAAGCTGTGGATTCGCTGACGTTGACGGGGGAATGCGGGCTGATCGGTGTATCGCCTGTTGGGACGGAGTGCTCGATCGATATGAACAGCATTATGTTCGGACGGAGCCTGCGTGGCATCATCGAAGGCGACAGTGTTCCGGATGTGTTCATTCCCAGGTTGATAGAGCTCTACAAACAGGGCCGCTTCCCTTTTGACAAGCTGGTCACATTCTACAAGCTCGACGACATCAATAAAGCGGTCGAAGACACCGAGCAGGGGAAAGTGATCAAGGCTGTTTTGCGGCCTTAAAAGCCATTTTTGATCCAGTTTTTTCCGGAGGACAATGTGGGCTATTGGTACCTGACAATCGCAATAATTACTGAAGTGCTGGCAACTAGTGCGCTAAAGGAGTCACAGGGTTTTTCCAGGTTGGTGCCCAGTCTGGTGGTGGTGGCGGGATATGGCGCTTCTTTCTACTTTCTCTCGCTTGTCCTCCAAACGATTCCTATAGGCGTTGCCTACGCACTATGGGCTGGCCTTGGCATTGTACTGATAACCCTCGTAGGCGCCGTGGTTTTTGGCCAGAAAATGGATTTGGCAGCCATTTTGGGTATCGCGCTGATTATCAGTGGCGTTGTTGTCCTGCGGTTATTTTCCAGCACAGACACTTAAGGACGCTCCTGAGGCGGAATAAAGCATGAGCAAGATCTTCATTATTGGAGCCACCGGGGGCGTGGGCTCCCGGCTTGGTCCCATGCTTGTCGATGCAGGGCACGATGTAACGGGTCTGCATCGCAAGCCGGAGCAGGCACACAAGCTTGAAAATAGAGGTATCACCCCCCGGCTTGGTGACATCATGACCATGACCGCAGAAGACCTTACGGAATTCACGCGGGATTGCGATGTGGTTGTATTCTCGGCCGGTGCCGCTGGCAGTGGACTAGAGCGCACCACAGCCATCGATGGGGAGGGCGTCATAAAAACCATTCATGCGGCCAGGGAGAATGGTATAGCGCGTGTTTATCTGGTCTCCGCCTTTATGGACGCGGGTCGCGCTCAGCCGAGGAAAGATGGCTTCGAGCACTATATGAAAGTGAAAAGGCAGGCTGATAATGCTTTGGCTGCGTCGGAACTGGACTGGGTCATTCTGCGCCCCGGAACGCTTGTCAGTGAGGACGGTAATGGCCTGGTAAACGCAGGACTGGCCATCCCCTATGGATCGGTAGCTCGAGGCAGCGTCGCTAGAATGTTAGCGGCGCTAATTGATACTCCCGCGATTCGTCGAGAGATTATCGAGCTAACAGACGGTGATAGTCCGGTGCCGGATGCCGTTAAGTTACTTCAAAGATAATATTCTAATCGCTGGCGGAAAAGGCCGAAATGAAGCTCAATAAAGTACACCCTGACTATCAACGTTCAGCGCGCTGGATCCCGGCGCTGCCTTATCATTGGCCGCCGGTTCGAATGTTGGTGAACGCTCTGGTCAAACTGATACCCCCCTTTAAAGGGGACGCAAGTACCACGGTTCGTTGGGCAGCGCATGGTGCATCACGTAGCAAGATATACCAGCCTGCAAGCCCGGCAAGCGATGCCGCGCTGTTGTGGATTCACGGCGGTGGTTACTTGTGTTTTAGTGCCAATACTGACGATGCTACCTGCCGCCGCCTCGTGGATGCCCTGAGTATTACCGTGGTATCGGTGGATTACCGCCTGGCGCCCCAAAGCGCCTTTCCCGCAGCGCTGGATGATTGTGTGGCTAGCTGGGAATGGCTGCAACAGCACAGTGTAGAGCTGGGTGTCGATCCACAGCGGATCGTTGTCGCCGGTGAGAGCGCCGGCGGTGGGCTGGCCGCGACACTAGTCCAGCGATTACTCGATGAGGGTGGCGCACAGCCCGCGGCGCAATGGCTATTGGCCCCGATGCTTGATGATCGCACTGCCACACGTGAGGACTTAACGGCGGAGCAGCATTTCGTGTGGAACAATCGCAACAACTGGGGAGGATGGCAACGGTACCTGGGACAGGACCCCGGTTTGCCCGAGGCTCCCACCCACGCTGTAGCGGCACGCCGGGAATCGCTCGCCGGCCTGCCCGAGACCTTGCTGACTATTGGCGATCTGGATTTGTTCTATGAGGAGTGCGTGACCTACGCCGAGCGACTGCAATCCGACAGGGTCGCTTGTGAGTTGTTTGTCACCGAGGGAGGGGTGCACGGTATGGAAACACTGTTGCCGGCGTCCCCACCGGGCCGGCTGCACTGGGACTCGGTGTTCGCTTTCCTAGGACGAAAGCTGGATCTGAATCAAGGTCGCAGTACCCCGAATTAGTTGATCCTCCCGGTCATTTACAAGGCCGCGATGAGTGTCAGGCCGATTCCGGCGAGCACAGCGGCGATTACCGCATAGGGTATCTGCGTAAGCGCATGTTCCATTACCCCGCAGCCACTGCCCTGTGCGGCCAGGACGGTAGCGTCGGAGTAGAAGCAGGCGTGACTGCCAAAGGCGCTGGCCGAGATCAGGGCGCCGATGGCCAATTGTGGGCTGACGCCTACGCTGTCTGCCAAAGGCAGCACGATGGGAATGGCAATGGCGAACACACCCCAGCTTGAGCCGGTGGCAAAGGCGATCAGCGCCATGGTCACGAATACCACCAGGGGCAGTAGCGTGGGTGTCATGTAGGGTGTCACGTTTTCGATAACGAACTGGGCCAGGCCCAGTTGGTCGTTGACCTCCTTGAACATGAATGCGACCACCACGATGGTCAGGGCAGGTACCATGATCTTGATGCCTTCGAGTACCGCGTCAAACATTGCAGACCAGGCCATCAGTCGCTGAACCCCGTAGAGTACGATGGTGACGACAAGTGCCATCAGCACGCCGATTTGCACGTCCAGGTCGTACCAGAGGCTGAACCCGATCAGGGCAAGCAGTGGCAGCATAAAATGATAGATGCGGGCCCGCCCGACGTTCTCACTCGTTGCCACCTCGAATTCATCGTCGTGTGAGGCGTTACCGTTCTCTGCTGCCCGGGCCTGGGCGATTTTCATCATGCCCAGCGGCGGTATGCGACCGGTGGCAACGAGTGGCACCATCAGGCCCGCTATCCAGGCGTAGAGCATGTAGGGAATGGAGCTGATGTAAAGGGCCATGCCTTCGCCGGGCTCTGCGACCTCGGAGACTTCCAGCACCCCGGCGAAAAACACTGCCCAGGTGGAGACAGGTATCAGGACGCAGATCGGCGCTGCGGTGGAATCCACCACGTAGGCCAGCATTTCACGTGACACACGGAACTTGTCGGTCACCTTGCGCATGGCTGAGCCCACCGCCAGGGCATTGAGATAGTCGTCGATGAAGATCACCAGTCCAAGGCACCAGGTGTACAGGAGCGAACTGCGAGCATCCTTTGCCCGGGATGCCAGGGCATGGCTGAAGGCGTCGGCAGCGCCAACCCGCATCAGCAGGGCAATCAGGCTGCCCATCAGGCCGCAGACGATAATCACCCAGGCGATGGTCTCGGCCATCATTACTTCCAGCAGAATCGTCGAGAAGTTTGAGATGGCGGAGCCGGGGCCAAGCAGTAACAGGCCGGCAAATACGCCTGCCAGGAGCGACTCTATCGGGCGGCGGCTGAGTACCGCAGTTACGATGGCTACAGCAGCTGGTATCAGCGATAGCCAGGTCGAGTCAGGTGTCATTGGCTAAGGTCCGCGTATTAGTCTGGAGATTGAGTGAGTTGTTCAAGTACCGTTCGAGCTTCAGGCAGAAAGGCCTGGATAAGGTCAGCACCGTCTTGCCAGGTGCCGTCTACCACCGCCTGGCTAGCGGCAAGCTGAACCTCTTCCTGGGTGATAATATAGTCGAAGAACAGCCGGTGTTGCGGATCTGACAGTGACCTCATCTCCTCCAGCTTGGGAAGATAGGGTACGACCATGTCCACAAACCATTGTGCATCGAGGAAGCGCCAGCCCAGGTAGCCAATTGTTTTTAGGCCCATACCGACGAACCAGTTGACCTGGTAGTCAACGTCGAGTTCGCCTTTCATGTGGCCATAGATTTCCTGGTTGAGCTTTTCCATTTCAAGGTACGCCTGGAAGAAGGGGCCTCTGTCTGAGTCACTCGATGCCTTTGCGGCCACTTCCATGCCGATGTAGGTGCGCGCCCGGTTGCCGTATTCGTATTCCAGGTGACTGAAATAGATCTCGTGCTGGTTTGGTTCTTCGGAAGTGGCGGGCATTGTGATAGTAAGAAGCGCTAGCGTAACGGTGAATAGTAGACTGCGATGCATGGGGATTCCTGAGGCCTGTTATTCGATAAATACATAAAAAAGGTAAGCGTAGGTTGTCTCATTAATATTTTACATTATTGTTAAAATATATAGTGTGACGGACCAAATTGGCAGTTTAACGGAGTACAGGTTGGCTCGGTTTTATCTAAATTTTACGGGGGCAGAGGCTCGCCCATCGATCTCTGAGGATTTTCACTGAAGAACTTTCGCACAGCTGGACTGCTCGTTATGCTGGCATTGGTGGGGTATTTTTCACTGGGCGTGCTGGATAGTCTGGGAGGTGGCGCAGACGCCGGCCTGCAGCAGGAATTCCTGCAGTCTGAAAATTATGACCCTGTCCGCGGTGGCTTTGTTAACCCAAACCAGTCCGAGATGGATGATGCCCAGCGCAGGGCGACCACTTGGCGAAACATTCGCGATTACTTCCTCACCGAAAACCAGCGTGAGCCGGCCCAGGCCCTGCCGCAACAGATCCCTGACTATGAGCGTTTTCTGGCTGACGGCGATGGGCTCAAATTGATCTGGTTTGGGCACAGTTCATTCCTGTTGAATATGGCAGGGACGGTTATTCTGGTGGATCCTGTGTTTGGTAACGCCAGCCCATTCAGTTTTTTCGCGAACCGCTATATGCCGCCGGTATCCACTGTTGAGCAGTTACCGGAGATCGACGTGGTTCTCATTTCTCACGACCACTACGATCACCTCGAGGCGGATACAGTGAGATACTTCGCGGACAAAGATACCTATTTTATAGTCCCGCTGGGCCTGGGTTCCCACTTGTCAGCCTGGGGCATTGAAACGCGTCGTATCGTAGAGCGCGACTGGTGGGAATCGATAGAGCTCGGCGCTGTTACATTTACTGCGACACCTTCCCAGCACTACTCTGGGCGCCGTGGATTTGGCGGCAATCAGTCACTCTGGGCCTCCTGGGTGATGCAATCGGGCCGCTACAGCGTCTACTTCAGTGGCGACAGTGGCTATGCCCGGCATTTTGAGGAAATCGGTGACCGGTTCGGGCCGTTCGATATCGCTTTCATCGAAACGGGTCAATACAACGAGGCCTGGAGAATGATTCATATGCTGCCGGAGGAGGGTGCCATGGCGTTTCACGATCTTGGCGCTGAGAGATATTTTCCGGTGCATTGGGGGATGTTCACTCTGGCATTGCACAGTTGGTTTGAGCCGATTGAAACAATCAGTCGACTCGCCGAGCAAGAGGACTTTCCTCTCGTTGCGCCTGTTATTGGTCTGCTGGTCGATGTATCCAGTGACACCCATTTCCCCAGGTGGTGGGAGCGAAGACCTAGGCGGTGAATTTCATTGGTAGGTCCTGCGCTTTCCCCGGGTTTAAATTCCCTGCATCATAGCATACAGTTCTGTAAACAAAACTATTTGCTGTTGGTACAAGATTCCAGCACTGCCTACGAGCAGTGGGGGCTGAAGTAGAGCATTTTGGAGAGTGAAGATGGTGTCTGAAAGTGAAGTGATTATTAGCATCGACAATGGTGTCCTGACGATAACGCTTAACCGCCCGAAAGCAAGAAATGCTGCCAGTAAGGCCCTGGCGGAAGGGGTGAGCGCTGCTATCGACCAACTGGAGAGCGACCCCGATCTGCGAGTAGCCATAGTTACTGGAGCAGGTGGCACTTTCTGCTCGGGTATGGACCTTAAAGGCTTTGTCAGTGGTGAGACACCTTACATCGAAGGCCGAGGGTTTGCGGGCTTAACCGAGTATCGTGCCAAAAAACCAATTATTGCGGCAGTAGAGGGCTATGCGCTGGCCGGTGGTATGGAGATGGCCATTAGCTGCGACATGATTGTCGCCGCCGATGATGCGAAGTTTGGCATACCCGAAGTTAAGCGAGGCCTGGCTGCCGGCGCTGGCGGCTTGTACCGACTTCCTAGGCAGATGCCAGAGCGTGTTGCCATGGAGTTGGCTTTGACGGGGGACTTCGTTTCAGCGCAGCGTGCCTATGAGCTGGGCCTGATTAACCGCGTTGTCGAGAGTGGCGGTGCTCTTGCAGCTGCGCAGGAAATGGCCGCAAAGATTGCGGCAAATGGCCCGATGGCTGTGGCAGCCAGCATGATGGTCGTGAGTCAGGCGCAGGACTGGACCCTTGATGAGGCTGCGCAGAAGCAGGGTGAGTATCTTGATCCCGTATTCTCCAGTGAGGATGCCATTGAAGGGGCGACTGCCTTTGCTGAAAAGCGCGCACCTGAGTGGAAGGGTAGGTAATTAAGCGTTGTTTTTTCTCAACGTAGGTTGCTCCGAAATCTGACTGCATTGGATGGCTCAGGCGAAAATGGAGGTATATATGGGTATGTTTGAGCGCAAAACTGCCATAGTCATGGGGGCATCAACACTAGGAGGGATGGGAGCTGCCACGGCGCGCCGCTTGCGCCGGGAAGGCGCCCGGGTTGTTGTTTCAGGACTCGGTGAGCAGCCGCTTCAGGAACTCGCGCAGGAGATCGATGGCCTGGCTTTTGAAGCAGACATCACCTCGAAGCAGGCGAATGTCGATCTGGTCAATTTCACCCTCGAGAACTATGGCCAGATTGATCTGGCGGTTAATCAGGCGGGTCTCGCCACCCGCGGTCCCATTGCACAGGAGACCGAAGAGCACCTGCAGCTGATGGCCGAGGTTAATTACTTCAGTGCATTCTGGTTCATCCGGGCGGTGGCTGAGGTGATGGAGGAGGGGGGGGGTGCGATTGTCACCACCTAGTCACTGGTGGCCTATGCCGTGTCAACCGGATTGTCTGCGTATGCCTGTGCCAAGGCTGCGGCGGAGCGATTCGTAGAAGCAGCAGCGGTTGAGTATCGGCAGAAGAGGCTGCGTATCAACTCCATCATTCCATCCATCAACGATACGGCGATGTTGCGCAAAGGCATCGAGCAGCGGGGTAACGACTTCGATGAATTTGTTGGGCTCTATAAAGAACTGACGCCGCTGGGGCGGATCTCTACCCCCGAAGATATTGCGGGAATGGTGTGC
>JAYNYK010000064.1:0-14359 GCA_038102985.1 Halieaceae bacterium | reverse complement strand
AGATTGCCGAGAAGTATCCCCTGATACAGACCGACGATCTCTTTGGTGGCATCCACATTCCCTCGGACGGCTACGCCAACGCGGTCGACATCACTCAAGCGCTGGCAAAAGGGGCGAAGAGTCGCGGTGCGCGGATTTTCACCGACACCAAGGTCGAGGCGATTCTCCGTGATGGAAACCAGGTCACGGGTGTGCGCACGGCTGAGGGTGAGATTCGCAGCCGCTACGTGGTGATCTGCGGCGGCATGTGGTCCCGTGATCTCGCTGCGTCTGTGGGCGTCAACCTGCCGCTCCACGCCTGTGAGCACTACTACGTGCTGTTTGAGGGTGTAGAGGGACTGAACCCCGAGCTACCTGTGCTGCGCGATTACGACGCCTGCACCTATTACAAATACGACGCCGGCAAGTTACTGGTCGGGGCGTTCGAGCCCTCGGCCAAGCCCTGGGGCATGGAGGGCATCTCCGAGGACTTTTGCTTCGATGAGATCGCCGGTGATTTTGACCATTTCGAACCCGTGCTCCACGACGCGATGAAGCGCTTACCCGCGCTGGAGCAGGCAGGCATCCAGAAGTTCTTCTGCGGCCCGGAGAGCTTCACCCCCGATGTGCGCTATCACCTGGGTGAGGCGCCTGAACTCAAAAACTGTTTTGTCGCGGCGGGCCTCAACTCCATCGGTCTGCAATCGGCGGGGGGTGTGGGCAAGGTCACCGCCGAGTGGATTCGCGACGGTAGGCCGCCGGTGGATCTCTGGGAAGTGGATGTCCGGCGCAACATGCCGTTTCAGAGTAATCGCCAGTATCTTCAATCTCGCGTGAGCGAGAGTCTGGGTTTGCTCTACGCCACGCATTACCCCTACCGCCAATACGAGACAGGGCGAGGCGTGCGCAAGTCGCCGATTCATGATCGTCTGGCGGTGGCGGGGGCTTGTCATGGTGAAGCCTTTGGCTGGGAGCGACCCAACTGGTATGCCCCTGCCGGCGAGGAACCGCATTACGAGTACAGCTACGGCAGGCAGAACTGGTTTTCGCACTCGGCGGCAGAGCATCGCGCCGTGCGCGAGGGCGTTGCGCTGTTTGATCAGTCGTCTTTTGCGAAGTTTCGCCTCGAAGGCCGCGACGCGGTCACGGTGTTGAACCGCGTTTGTGCCAACAACGTCGATGTCGCCGCCGGCCGGGTGGTGTACACCCAGTGGTTGAATGAGCGCGGTGGCATCGAGGCCGATCTCACTGTGACGCGGCTCTCTGAGACGGCCTTCATGATCGTGGGTGGCGCTGAGACCGAAGTGCGCGATTTTTATTGGCTGAAACGACATATTTCGGTCGATGCTCAGTGCGTGCTGACCAATATGACTTCGAACATGGGGGTGCTCTCGATTATGGGTCCGCGGGCGCGGGATCTTTTGCAGTCGCTGACACCGGCTGATATGAGCCATAGTGGCTTCCCTTTTGCGACGAGCCGTGAGATCGAGCTGGGTTTTGCGATGGTGCGGGCGTCACGTATTACCTTTGTTGGTGAGCTGGGCTGGGAACTCTATGTGCCGAGCGAGTTCATGCAGCATGTGTATGACTGCATCGTCGAGGCGGGACAGGCTTTTGGCTTGGCCCATGCTGGGTATCACGCGCTGAATTCATTGCGTCTGGAGAAGGCTTACCGGCACTGGAGCCATGACATCACTGATGAGGATTCACCGCTGGAGGCAGGGCTCGGTTTTGTGGTCAAGTTCGATAAACCCGGCGGCTTCATAGGCCGCGAGGCGCTCTTGGCGCAGCAGGAAAGCGGTGTCTCACGGCATCTGGTGCAACTCAAGCTCAATGACCCCGAGCCGCTCATTTATCACAATGAGCCGATCTGGCGGGGTGGTGAGATTGTGGGGCACATCACTTCGGGCGCCTATGGCCATACGCTGGGTGGTGCCGTCGGATTGGGTTACGTCAGCGCAGCGCCTGATGTCCCTGCCGAGTCAGTGCTCGAGGCGACCTATGAGGTTGAGGTGGCGTGTGAACGATTCAACGCCGACGCCTCACTGCGTCCCCTTTATGATCCCGGTAACGCGCGCATCCGCTGTTGAACGGGGGCCCACCGCAAACTGCGCCCGCATTCACAGAGGCCTCTTGCGGCGGGCGCGTTCTCAGGGGAGGTGCGTTGAGCCACCGGGTAGGGCCTGCACTTGACCCGGTTGCGACCGGAGTCCAGCCGAACCACCCATGCCGCCGCAGCGCTCAGGCGCTCTTCACGAGGTCTTCGGTGATTAAGCGGATTGGGAATTTAGCGCGTATCTCGGCGTCGACCTCGGGCGGGATATGTGTCGGCACATAGTTCGCAAGAATATGATCCCGGGTGCGGATGGCATTATCGATCGCCAAGGGCTTATCCGATGCCTCCCAAACCGTGGGGCTGAAACGGTTGCCCACGTCGGGGTAAATGTACTCGCTCTGCATCACCGCAAGGGTATGGTCTGAGCCCAGATAGTGCCCTTTGTCACCCAGGCAAACCGCGGCGAGGTCGTCGAAGCCCAGTGTGTTGTCGTTAACCTCGATGCCGCGCACGGCGCGCAGAGTCGCACCCAGCACGTCGTTATCGAGGATCAGACTTTCGGGACACACCCCAAGCAGACTTGAGTACATGCCGGCAGCTTCATAGATCAGATTGGCGCCTGCGAGGGCCGGGGGCATCAGGGTGTGGGCGCGTTCCGCGCCGGCCTGAAAGTCGGGCATATTGGCGTCGGTCATGCCGCAGGCCGTGCCAAAGGGCAAGTCAAAGTAGAGTCCCAGTTGGGCGCAGCCGCTTGAGATCAAGCCCTGCTCAGGCGAGCCACCGCTCATCGCCCCGGTGCGCAGATCAGACACAAAAGGCCAGGCGCCGATGATGGCTGGTGCGCCGGGTTCAATGGCATTCACATAAACAAGCCCACCGATGCATTCGGCCCACGCCTGACTGACTGCGCCCGCCAAGGTCGCTGGTGTGGTGGCACCGGCCTGGCCCGCCGACAGTAACAGCACGGGCATGCCGCCCTCGACCGCGACCCGCAGGCACTCCAGGGCGTCCTGTGCAAACTTCATGGGTGGCACGACAAAGCAATTCGATTGACTGACAAAGGGTCGCGCGCGCCAGGCCGCCTCGCCACCCGCAATGATGTGCAACATTTCGAGCGCCTTGCCGAGATGGTCGCAATTGCTCCAGCTCGCACCCACATGCTTGCGGGTTCCGGCCACGCTACAGTAGGTCGTGTTGAGATCCATCTCGTAGGTATTATCCAAATCGCGGAGCACGCACATGCGCTGAAACATGTGAATGTGTTCGCAGTTGTCGGCAATGCGCGCAAGGTCATAAAGATCGCGGGTCGTTGAATCGCGGTATTCGTTTTTGACCGAATCGGCGATCATGACTGCCGCGCCAGCGGTGGCGAAATGAACGCGAGAACCCGACAGGTCGAGGTCGAGTTCAGGGTCTTGGGCATGGAGCGTGAGATTTCGCTTGGCGCGTTTCAGCGCCTCGTCCACCACCGCTCTGGGCATCCGCAACCGGCCGTCTTCGCCCAGCACGGCACCGACCGCCTGGCAGGCCTCTATGCAGTGGGGTGTGGCGTCTTTGAAGCCCACTTCCTCAAGAATACGGTAAATGTTCCCGACAATGGCCTCGAGATGCTGATCGCTAAAAGGATGGTAGCGGCCACCGCTTTCACCGGGCCGCACAGGCTTCATGGCTTCCTCCAGGGGTGCCGCTCGTTGAGCATGCCGCGCCTGTCGGCCTCCCGCACGTCTCGCCATCGTCAGGTCCCCCCTAAAGCCGGCCAGCGTCCTGCCAGATGTGGTCTTATCCGGACTGGACTACGTATAGAAATAACTCAAAAAGCCGGTACACGCCAGAGAAAAATCAGTGGCCATAATGCTCAGGTGTGGGGGTTCAATCGGTAACAGCTTGCATGGCTTCGGGGTTACTCCAGAAACCACTCAGTAGGTCGGTGTTTGCGATGACATAGAGTGCGTCCAGGTCGATGATTGCGCGTGTATTCTCTCCAACCGATCCCGGCCGCAGCGCTACTTCACCGACCGCGGCGATGCGGGAGCGCGAGGGCTCATCTTTATTGTGAATCTCAAATAGCGCGATTCGATCAATCTGCTCGTTGGTATCCCTGTTTGATCTTTGCGCGGAGTAAGGCACCGTTAAGCGGTCGACATCGTCGCCTGCAAGATAGGTCAATGCGTAGCGGTTATATTGTGCCGGGCTGTAGGCCCAGTCCCAGCCTACGCCCAACTCAATCAGGCTTTGTGAGATCGGCGCGGACACATCGGATATGTCATAGAGCTCCAGCTTTGGCAGTTGATCAGCACTGCGACCCAATCCCAGCAGCAACTCAGGGCTCACTTCGTGCAATAAATCTGACAAGCCTGGCACTTCGAGCTCTCCTACGATCGCAGGATTTTCCGGGTCGCCAAGATCCAACACATAAAGTGGGTCGATGCGCTCAAAAGTCACGAGGTAAGCACGACGTCCTTTAAAGCGCACGCCATACAAGTCCTCGTTCGGCTTGCCGATCCGATGATCAGGGCTATCCCCCAATACCGCCAGTCGTTCAAGTTCGGGGGCGGCTGAATCCGGTTTCAAAATATAGAGTAGATGCTCAAAGGCGTCTTCCTCGTTGTCGGTCCAGCGGGTGGTGAGGAGCCGCAACGCGCCCTCAAATTCGTTGATTCTGAAATCCGCATGACCACCGGTGTAGAGCGCACCTGAGACGGATTCGGATCCCACGTACTCCAAATTGTTGAGGTTGAGGAGGTGGATTAACGTCTCGTCAGAAGCGAGATCCCATCGCACAAAACTGAGAGCAATAAACTGCGCTCCCAGCGATATACCATCGATAGATTCCATCAGGCAGGCAGCGCTGACAATCTCGCCAGTGGTGCTTGATACGTTCAGCAACGTGGTGATGACCGGATCGCCGGGCTGATCAGTGGCAAGAGGGTGTTCCACATCCTGTCGGTAACAGTCGTCCAAAGAGAACGGGCTAACTGGTTCTCCATTAAGCTGGATCTCTGGGAGAATGTCGCTCTCGGCGGCTTCCTCCAGAATGCGCTCGTTCTCGGCGGCTTCCTCCTCGGTAGCCGGATAGGGGGTCAGTCCCTCTATCTGGGGTGTGTGACGGGAGACGATATAGATGTTATCGCCACTTCGCCGGGATGAAACGAGGGCGCCCTCTATTTCCAGGCGGCTCGTGCGCTCGGGCTCTGCGGGGGTTGCCACATCGTAAGCATCGATCGTGACCTGCTGGGCCTCCCAGTATCCGGGTTCGATGTGCCGAGAGCCGAAGATGCCCCACCAAGCTGTGGAAAGCAGGACGTGCAGGGTTTCATCGCTGAGATACATCCCTTCCGCCGTCAGTCCCTCCGCCAATGAGATGGTCCCTTCCGGTTTTGCCGCGCCTGCATCGGGGTCCGTGGTGAATAATCGAATGGCGGCCTCTTCGGAACCGGGCCCAGGGGGCATGACGTCGGCTCCAGGCTCGAGGATAAAACAACAGGCACTGCGGCTGGGTGCAACCGCGAGCACGGAACCATCGTATTTAACGATGTCAGCTTCATCAATGCTCGCTTCTAACGTGTAGGTCGTAGAGAATCCACCATCAGCGCTCTCTGGGCCGGGTGGGGCGTCAGCCATGGCGTAAGTTCTCTCTGCCGAGATGGTTGACAGCTTGGCCCGGTAGGCTTGCAACCCCTCTCCGGCATCGGAGGTAATCCACAGCCCAGTGGGGTCTGGCGCTGGGGGAGTGGTTGCCCCCGGGTCAACGATGCTGGGCGCGCCGCCGCCCGAGCCGCCGCATGCGCCAACAAAGCATATGCCAATCACCAAAAGAACGAGGGAGATTTTGGACATTGGGCTCTCGGGCATTGAATGGATACTTACTCTAACGCTGGCGATAATCTTTGTCAGGAACGAAATTGTTTGGGGGCGTCTACGGTGCCCTCGGGCAAGGCAAGCGGCGCCCTCAGGCGGCCGTTACCGCGACCTCATAGAGTGTATAAACCAGTTGGTCGTTGCCGTCGAGGACCCCAGCACCGACCGCTTGAATCCTGTTGAGCCAGGCATATCGTTCATCGCCTGTCTGAAATGTGGGTGCAGTGGTAATCAATCCATTCTTCATGTCGGCTCGACCACCATACTCCACGTAGATGAAAGCGCCGTCATCGGTCTCGAGGGTAAAGCGCACATCGACGCAGCCCACCGCCGCATCAGCGCCAATCGTTAGCCAGTCCGCGGCATCATTTGCCGCCAGCTTGGCGCGGATGCGATCGCCCTCAACCTCAATGCTGGTAACGTCGACCAACAGGCGCGAGCCCTTCGGTCCGTCGCCGACCTCGATGCGCTGCCCCAGTTGGACCGTGATGGTGCCCATGGGCACCAGCGTGGCAGCAGCTCTCATGACGCGCTCCTGTGAGTGGATTGCTCCAAATAGATGTTGCACCCCAGCGTGCTCGTGCTAGCACCAGATAGATGAGTTGTGAATGCGACGATTAGAGCGCCTGGCTGACTAGCCACCACCACCGTCGCCACCGCCACCGCCGTCGCCACCGCCGCCATCGCCAAAAGCGCCACCTGAATCACCGGTATAGCCACCGTCTTTGTCGAAGGTTCCCGAACCTCCGCCAAACCATATCACTGATCCATCGGACTCCACTTTTCCTTTCACTTGTCGATCACCGCACTTTCGGCAAACCAAATAGGCGTCACCGGTTTTAAAATCAGCGACTTTGTCTGACTTGAAACCATGACTGAGGCTGCCGCAGGCGCGGCATCGGTATGAAAACGCGAGGATCGGAAAGACGATACTCAGTGCGCCGAACAGTAGGCCAAGAAAAATCAGAAAGTCGGTATCCATGGTGACTGCCGTGTGATCGCGGAGCCTCGAGGTTACCCCCTAAGGCGCGGGAAAAAAAATCCGGACATTTCGCGTTAAGGGTGTCCTCAGCACGTCGCGTTATGCTGAATGTGGCCAGCGCGGCACCTGCGCGGGCTGTTGCCGTGGCCGCGGGAGTCAGGCGATCTCAAGTGGGTGAATCCAAAGTAGTGGCACACCTTCGGAGAGCTTGAGTAACTCACTCATAGCCTCGTCTTCAGTCATTCCCTTGCCGCGAAGCGCAGTCATTACAACCTCACTGCTATAGCAGGGTAGGGGTGTACCATCATCCTCGTAGATGCATCCAAGTAGGGCGTGGTTAAAACCCTCAATCAGGGGAATCTCAACCTGGTCTGCATCGGACATAACGTACATCCTTCGTGAGTGTGAACCTATCATCTCAAATACCGCCGCCGTGTTCGAACCCAAAGCGTAAATCTGGGTTGTCGAATATGGCAGCTAGGAGAATGGTGTAGCGCAAAAAGGTCCCTCTCTTCGCTCTTTGTCCCTTTTCGGCGACCGTAATTTCGTTCAGTGTTATGTTCTCTGCTCCCTCGGATACCTGCGATTTCAGCCCCCATGTTGCCAAATAGTATGAGAACCAGCCTCACGTCATGGAACTACCGGACGAGGAGACACTTGAGGCTGGTGGCACAGGAAATTTACCAGCAAGCGCGCATGTCCCCCGAGAGAAACTTCGTGTTTCTGCATGTGCCAAAAGCAGGCGGCACCTCAATCAGGCACTTTTTCCGCGAGGTTTTTTTAGAGCGCTCTATCTTCCCGGAGGATCGGCTCTCAAATTTCCCCTTGTGGGATGATGTGGCTAGTGATGGGCCCAAAGCCTACCTTGGCCATCTGGGTTGGACGTTTGCACGATCAGCCCGAGCCGAGACAGCGACCGTTCTCAGGGAGCCCATCGAGAGACTCCTGTCTGTGTATGTTTACACTCGCAAATCAAGGCTGAGGCAGCCGTTGATCGGCATGGACTCCAGTCAGATGAGCCTCATCCAATTTCTTGAAAGCAAACATGTTGGAATCAGGCAGAATATTGATAACGCACAAACGTGGCAGCTTTGTCATTGTTATCACTGGGAACAACGCGAAAAAATGGCAGAGACAAGCAATCAGACGATTTTCCGGGCAGCCAGCGAGAATCTCGAGAACATAGATTGGCTTGGAGTGTCCGAAAATTTATCTGAATTCTGCAAACGACTGTCGATGTCTAAAATCCAAACCGAGAAAAATGCGCGTCGCCGAAACGTATCGGGTGGAAAGCTCTCATACCGTGATCTTTCGGATAGAGAAAAAAAGGCGATTCACAAATGTTCGGAAATGGATGTCGCCCTCTACGAGAAAGCACAGAGTCGATTGGTTGGTGATCCTCTCTGACCTGTGTCGGCGATCGATGCCAGTGTCTTGCGGATCATCGCGAGCTGGCGTTTCCGAGGCAGTTTTCAGGATTGTTTTCTATCGACCGCCTTTTCATGATTGGCGTCGGTCTCCCGGGTGAGTTGAGGCCGCGATAGGTGACTGGCAGGGCTATCACTCGGGTTAAAAAAAGGTGGGAGAGGGGATTGGCGCGGAATGCAGGAGTCGAACCTGCGACCTTCGGTTTCGTAGACCGACGCTCTATCCAGCTGAGCTAATTCCGCGCGGTATCCCACGAGACTGACGCCCGCTGGGGCGCGTAGTATACACACTTGGTGTGCTCGGGCCAGCGGTGAGACGGGCACCCCTTGGCTGCGCCGTGATCCAAAAAAGGTGCCATTATCGCGACCTGAGCGAGGAGGAGGGTGACCCAGCATGCAGATTCTAGTCGATGCAGATGCCTGCCCGGTGGTCATTCGCGAGATACTGTATCGGGCAGCGCAAAAGCGCGAAATTAAACTCACTTTGTTCGCCAATCAGTCCTTTCAGGTGCCCGCTTCCCCGCTGATCAGTCTGTATCAAGTCGCCAAGGGGCCTGACATGGCGGATCACGAAATCGCCGCCCGGGTGAGCGCTGGAGATCTCGTTATCACTGCCGATATTCCCCTCGCCAGCGAAGTGCTGGAAAAGGGCGCGCGAGTAGTGACTCCCAGAGGAGAGCGCTACACCGAGAACAATATTCGCCAGCGCCTGCAAATGCGTGACTTTATGGAAACCATGCGCGCTTCAGGCGAGCACACAGGCGGTCCACCGCCGCTTAATCAGGCAGACCGCAAAACCTTTGCTGATCAATTGGATCGTCTGCTCACCCAAGCCACGAGGTCAATTGCCCAGTAGCCATGATTGTGGCGCCGTCAGTGGCGATGGGTTCAGTGGCAGGGCGTTCAGTGGTTGTGGGCAGCGCCACTGTTGACCACCGGCTGCGCCGCGCGATCACTGCACAGGATCACCAGCAGGTTACTCACCATCGAGGCCTTGCTCTGAGGGTCGAGGTCGATAATCTGCCGCTCGGTCAACTGACCCAGCGCGGCTTCCACCATGCTCACCGCCCCCTCAACGATCTTGCCGCGGGCCGCAACGATGGCTGAAGCCTGCTGCCGCTGCAGCATCGCACTGGCAATCTCGGGGGCGTAGGCGAGGTGGCTGATGCGAGCCTCCAGTACCTCGACGCCTGCCTTGCCCAGTCGCTCCTGAACTTCGGCCTTCAGAATATCCCCTATCTCATTGGCGCTCCCCCGCAAGGTAATGGACTCACACTCATGGTCGTCGTAAGGGTAGCTGGTGGCCATATTCCGAATCGCGGCTTCGCTCTGAATCGCAACGTAGTCCTCGTAGTCGTCGACCTCGAACACGGCTTCCGCGGTATCGACAACGCGCCACACAACCACCGCGGCAATCTCAATAGGGTTGCCGGCGGAATCGTTGACCTTGAGCTGCCCACTCTCAAAATTTCGGATGCGCAGGGATACCCGTTGCTTGGAGTAAAACGGGTTGGCCCAACGAAGCCCAAGCGCGCGATCGGTGCCCACGTATTGACCGAAAAGTTGCAACACCCGGCCCTCGTTGGGAGCGACCATATAGAAGCCCGCGAGGCAGATACCTCCCGCCACTGCGACCAGCACTGACATTATTTTGAGTGCGACTCCCCCGAGCAGAATCGCGCCGGCGACACCTGTCACAATCGATAGGGGCAGTGCCGCTAGCATCGGATATCCCGATGTGGCTGTGGCCTGTTTTTCATCTTGCATCGATCTGGCTCCTCGTGTTTCGCACGCTTAAGGTATTTGTTCGTTGGACAACTGACACAAAAAAACGGTCGCGCTCGCTGATGACGTTACCAAACTAGAGCAGATTTGCCACTGATACAGGACGCATCATCGGCCCTGCAAAATCGCAACGGCTGAGCAGGGTTCGTCAGGGGTCCGCAATTATGGTTTTGGTAGCCAGGCTTGCCGGGCTTAAGTGTCGACCCATTCGATGATCTCTGCTTCGAGATGATCAAGATCGACTGTCTCCTCGCTCACTGCCCAATCCGTCACCGCGATGCCCGCCAGACGAGTCGATTTGCTCTCGCCAGTGATGAGAGGGTGCCACTGGGGCAGCGGTTTGCGGTCGTGAATAAGCCGGTAGGCGCAGGTGCTCGGCATCCACGCGAGTTCCGAGGGGGTCATTGCGCGCACATCAAGACAATCCTTTACCTTGGCGAGGCGGTCCCCATAATTTGTGCACCGAGCGGTTGTGGTATTAAGCAGTGCGCAGGCGACCCGAGTATAAAAAACGTCAGCGGTCTCCTCGTTGACCAACTTATGCAGGCAACATTGCCCGCAGCCGTCACAGAGTGACTCCCACTCGGCGTCGGTCATCTCATCTAGTGTTTTTCTCTCCCAGAATGGCGCGTCAGGCATACTGTTCTCTTATTGGGTCTCGCCCCCACGAAAAGCCCGTGATCGTGCATCATTGCGCTGAGTCCTCGGGTTTGACAAGCGCTGCGCGAAAAAAGACCTTGTGCACTACCGGGGTTGGTCATTGGCTCAGGGGGGCTGGTGGGCCTTAGCTTCGGGTACGAGTATTACATCAACGTAGCGGGATAGCGGATAATTCTCGCGAGTAGGGGTAAGGAGAAGCCGATATGGATTTAGGTATCAAGGGCCGCCGCGGACTGGTCTGCGCGTCGTCTAAAGGGCTCGGCAAGGGATGCGCAGAGGCGCTGGCAGCGGAGGGCGTGGATTTGATCCTTAATGCCAGAGGCAGCGAGGCCTTGGAAGCCACAGCCAATGCCTTGCGTAGCCAATACGGCGTGGCGGTGACGGCGGTGGCGGCTGATATCACCAGCGAGTCCGGACAGGAGGCCGTTCTGGCGGCTGCCGGGGATGTCGATATTCTTGTGACTAACGCAGGGGGACCGCCGCCCGGACTCTGGTCAGACTGGACGCGAGACGATTTTATCGCGGCGTTTGATGCTAATTTGCTTACACCCATTGCGTTGATCAAGGCGCTGTTGCCCGGTATGACACAGCGCGGCTGGGGTCGTATCGTGAACATCACCAGCGTTGCAGTGAAAGCACCGATTCCGGTGCTTGGGCTGTCTAACACGGCGCGGTCGGGTTTGACGGGGTACGTGGCGGGCGTTTCAAGGCAGGTCGCGGGCAGCGGTGTCACTATCAATAATTTGCTTCCGGGCTTGCATGATACCGACCGCCTGGTGATGCTGGATACCGTGGATGCTAATGCACGTGGCATTTCTCCAGAAGAAGCCCGGGCTGCCAGAATGGCAACGGTTCCTGTGGGGCGCTTCGGCACCGCAGAGGAATTCGGTGCGGCGTGTGCATGGTTATGCTCGACGCAGGCGGGCTTTGTGGTTGGCCAGAATATTCTGCTCGATGGTGGGGCTTTTCCCGGGGCGATGTAGCCAGAGCAGATTGCCGTGGGGCGGGTGCGGCCCGTTACCGGGAGTGGGTCAGGTTTTTTTTGCCCGGGCGCGTAATCGTTGCACAAGACTTGAGGTGTCCCAGCGATTGCCGCCCATGGCCTGCACATCCGCATAATAACCGTCTACCAGTTCAGTCACCGGGAGGTCGACGCCGGCTGCCCGAGCCGCCTCAAGGACGATGCCCAGATCTTTTCGCATCCAGTCTACGGCGAACCCAAAGTCGAATTCTCCCGCGATCATGGTGTGTGCCCGGTTGTCCATCTGCCAGGATTGGGCGGCACCCTGGGCGATCACCTCGATGACCTTTGATGCGTCGAGACCGGCTCGTTCTGCAAAGTGAATGCCCTCTGCCAGACCCTGAACCAATCCTGCGATACAGATTTGGTTCACCATCTTGGTTAGCTGGCCCGTGCCATTGGAGCCCATGTGCCGCACACACTTGGCATAACACGCAATCAGCGGCACCGCGTCAGCATAGTCCGCCGAATCGGCGCCAACCATGACTGTCAGCGCGCCTTTCTCGGCACCAATTTGCCCCCCGGATATCGGAGCATCGAGAAAACGAACGCCACGTTTGCGGGCAGTCTGAGCGAGGGACTTCGCCAGTGCTTCGGAGGTCGTGGTGTGGTCGATAAGTAGCGCACCGGCGGGTAGCGTTTTCAGTACACCAGTATCGGCCTGAGAGACGGCACGGACGTCATCATCATTACCAACGCAGAGCATCACGGCATCCTGTTCCGCAGCGGCCGCGGCCGGCGTCTCGGCAACAGGGCCGTGAAATTCTCCCTGCCATGCCAGCGCGCGTTCCCGGGTACGGTTGTAGACAGTAACCCGATGGCCTGCTTGCGCGAGGTGTCCGGCCATGGGATACCCCATTGCGCCCAATCCAATAAAGGCGATTCGCTTGTGCTGCGGAGTCATCTGCTGAGCGCTCTTGTCGTATAAATCAAGCCCAGAGGGTAACTCAAGTTACAGGCGGATCGTGTATGGCAACGGAAGGCAACCCGCAGGGTACAGATATTGTCATTGGCGCCGGCAGCGGCATCGGCGGCGCATTGGTAGAGCGCTGGGGTCGCGATGGTGTGCGCCCCGTTCTCGCCGTCGCCAGAACGGGGTCTTTTTCCCGGTGGCTGCCGTCCAATGATGTGCCGACTCACCCCTGTGACTACAGCGACGAGGCGCTGCAAGCCCTTGCAGACCGATTAACCACAGAAAATTGCGACATCGCTCGGTTGGTGATCTGCAACGGCGTGCTTCAGGGAGAGGGCTACCGGCCCGAACGCGCCCTCAGTCACCTTGATAGCACTGCCATGGAGCGGGTGTTTGCAGTGAACACGTTTCTGCCCATGCGGGTGCTGTCGGCACTGTCGCCGGTGCTGAAGCAGAGCAGCGCGCCCCGCATCGCGGTGCTCTCAGCACGGGTGGGCAGCATCGGCGATAACCGACTCGGGGGCTGGTACTCCTATCGAGCCAGCAAAGCGGCACTCAATATGATGCTCAAATGCGCCGCGCTAGAACTCAAGCGCCTCAATCGGCGCGCCAAGCTCATTGCATATCATCCGGGGACGGTCGACACCCCGCTGTCGAAGCCGTTTCAGGCGGGGGTTGCCGCGGATAAGTTGTTCTCAGCGGAGCGCGCGGCGGAGGCACTGGACCGGGTGATCGCTGGCGTTGAGGCGGACGGTGAGTTGTCTTATCTGGACTGGAGAGGCGAGGCGATTCCCTGGTAATGCCGAGGCCTGGGGCATTGTTACCATGGTGGCTGCCCATGTCAGGCACGCCCACTTGGCTCCCCGGAGCCAATCTTGATGTTCGATCGCTGCGGGGACTCCAGTTGTCGCGTTATGCACAGTGTGGCGTGGTATTGTCGGGTAGACTTTGTGAATCACCGGGTAAAACGGGAGCGAGATATCGTATGAAAAATCTAATGACATTGGGTCTGACCCTGCTGCTGACACTCTCAGGGCAACTGGGATGGGCTGACGAGGGTAAGGAAAAAGAAACCGTTGAGAACTTCCGCAATGCAGGCACGGGTAATTTGCTCGACAGCGCCTATGGATACGCGGTATTTCCCTCCGTTGGCAAAGGCGGCATAGGCATCGGAGGCGCTTACGGAAAAGGTGCGGTCTATGTGAAAGGCAAGCGGGTTGGGCTGACCAGCATGTCCCAAGTTTCCTATGGTCTGCAGCTTGGCGGCCAGTCTTACAGCCAGATTATCTTTTTCAAGGATGATCGGGCCTACACCGATTTCTCGTCGGGCAACTTTGAGTTCGGCGCGCAGGCCAGTGCAGTTGCTTTGACGGCGGGTGCTTCGGCGCAAACCTCAACCACAGGTAGTGGTTCGGCGTCTTCAGGCACTGACAAGCGTCTCAATACCGTTACAGAGGAGCAGTACGACGAGCGAAGCGGCATGGCGGTTTACACCATTGCCAAGGGCGGCTTGATGTATGAAGCCACGATCAGCGGTCAGAAATTCAAGTACGAGGCCCTCTGATTTCCCTGTGACCTAAGTCTTATCAAAGCCGCCTCTGGGGCGGCTTTTTTGTGCGCCTGCGAGGCGATGAGCGCGGCAGGGATCTATTCTTCAACCGTAAAGTGGATGTCGACA
>JAYNYK010000007.1:0-57275 GCA_038102985.1 Halieaceae bacterium | reverse complement strand
GTTGCCCTCTGCTACCCGCATCAGAACCCAGTCCCCATCAGGCGCCAGAGTGCTTCAGCAAGAATTTCAAATCGCTTATCACGTCTTTGTAATTCAAATCGTCAGACATCCGCATCATGATCCAGCCGGCGGGATCCACGACATACCACTGGGATGGCAAGGCGCTCACCTTCAAAGCCAGGTCATCGAGCGCTGCCGGGGGTAGCGTCAACGGCATCAAGCCGCGATGCTCCCGAGCCAACCACTGGGCAAAAACACCCGCCGTTGCCTTGTCCCTCTGCGCAAGCCCCGGGTTGCCAAGAAAAACCGAGTCTGACGGGGTGTCGCTCAGTAACACGCGGTCCACACGATTAAAATCCTTACCCAGTGCCACATGAATTTGTCGGGTCTGATACAGCTGATTCTCACAAACCGCGTCGCAGGTGTTGCCCCGCTGGACCACGACAAGGCGCCATTTAACCGGCAGGTCACGCCATACGACTTCTGCGACACCCTCATGACGGAACACCATGTCGCTGACTGACCGGGGGGGTGTGACCAGGTCGCCGTGATTGGCGGTGCCGAAGCGATCTGCTGCGTTCAGGTAACCTGCGTCTACAGTCCACCAAAGCCCGGTGGCAGCCAATATCGTCGCAATCGGAATGCCAACAATAAGCAACAGCACGCGTCGCCCCTGTCGCTGCTGCTGGGCCACCTCGATCCGACTCATGTCGCACCCGAACCCGAAAACAAGGCCCGCACGTTGGTCAATCGCAAAACCCCAATCACCGCCAAAGCTGCGGCCATTGCGAACCACTGCACCGCATACCCGAGATGTTTGGAAGGCGATTGGTTGACTACGGGCCACTCCGCTGCCAGCGCGGCGGGGGAGTCAGGCGCAATCCTAATCTCAAAAGGCAACACCTCACGCTGCGTCAACCCAGCAAGTGACTCGCTCCACTGATCCCAATACAGTGTTTGCACCACAGCGGGAAGCGTCTCGGGTGGCACCGGTTTTTGCATCAACAGGGGTTTGCCTGCGGGCACGTAGACCCTACCCTCAATAATCTGCGTCTCTGGTGACAACTGGGGCTTAGGCTGGGTCCTGCGGGACGGATCGCCCGGTAGCCAACCCAGGTTCACCGGGATCAACAAGTCTTGCGCCTCTGTCAGCACAACCACTTGATACCCAACCTGTCCTCGATGAATGCGATTGTCGAGCAGCAGATAGTCTTGGGGCATGAATCGGCCCTCCCAACGGACGGCACGATCAACCCACTGCTCCGCCTCACCCTTGGTGACGCCCTCAAAAATCGCTTGTGGTGCGACGGCAGGTAACGCGCTCCGCGCCTGCCAGCGCGTCTCAAGCGCGGCCTTCTCTCCCGCTCGGCCCAGCTGCCAAAAGCCCAGATTGAGCAAAAGAGCAAACAACACTGCCCCCGCCAACGCAGCGCGCACATCTCCTCTCACGATCAGAGGACCCAATGTTTGGTTAAACTGCATATCGGTCACCCGCCAGATAGGTGCAAGGCCTCAAAACCTGCCGTGAATGACGCCATGAGGGCGCGCCCATGCTGAAGCTCATCATCATCTTGCTCATGATAGCGCTCGTAGCGAGCCTTGCCACGGGCTTGGTTTTTCTGATGTCCGATCGGGGCAATGCTAAGCAGCGACGGCTGTTTCATTCCCTCGGTGTGCGTCTTGGGCTGGGCGCGTGCCTCATCGTCGTGATTGCCTATGGCCTCATTACCGGGCAATTGGGTCACCGGAACCCCTGGGACCCGGGACCCGGGCTATCGCAGCCCTCACAATAAACCAATCGCCGAAACCCCGCAGCGCTCCGGCCAAAGTCAGGGCATGCGGGAGCGCTGGCGGCGCTCACAGGCTCGCTAAAAAAAGCGATATTGCGCACACAAACTAGGCGCGATCAATCAGAGAATGTAGACAAAAAGAAAAAGAAACACCCAGACCACGTCGACAAAGAGCCAATACCAGCTTGACGCCTCAAACCCAAAGTGGTCCGTCGCGGTGAAATGCCGGTTCTTAAGCGAGCGCACCCATTGCACCAACAACATAGTCATGCCCATCGCGACATGAAAACCATGAAAACCGGTGAGCATAAAAAACGTCGAGCCGTAGATGCCGGAATTGAGCGTCAGGCCATAAAGTGCGTAGGCCTCGTAATACTCCGCAGCCTGCAAGCCAAGGAACACCAGTGCCAAACCAACGGTAATACCGAGCCAACGATTAAATTTCGGCCGATCATTTGCGAGCAGGGCCGTGTGCGCGACGTGCACAGTCGCGCTAGATGACAGCAAAATCAGCGTGTTCCACATCGGCAACCAGGCGTACCAGGCGTGAGCGTCCGCAGGGGCCATCGACTTTTCCTGCGAGACAAAAGCACCGTTATTCGCTATCACCTGAGCGTCAACACCGCCCACGACTTCCTGCGGCGTGCTCATTGGAGGCCAGCTGAACTCGAAACCCGGCCAGAGCAGTCCATTCATCCGCCCACCATCCCCTTCGCCAGCGAGCCAGGGGCCGGCAAACTGGCGAACGTATAGCAGTGCACCGAAGAAGGCTGCAAAAAACATCACCTCGGAAAAAATAAACCAGAACATACCGAGGACATAACTTTGATTAAGCTGGCCACTGTTCATGCCAGCCATGTTTTCCTTGATCACCGTTCCAAACCAGCTCGCCAGTGTCAGCGCAAAAAACACCAGGCCTGCCGTTAGCACCCAAACGGATTTAGATCCCTCCTGTTCACTACCGTAGGTCATGTCGTTGAGCACCAATGCGGCGCCAAACACCGATAGAACCAGTCCAATCGTGGCCCGAACGGCCAAGCTTGAGGATTCGGGCACGTAGTACTTTTCGTACCCCTGAGCGGTGCTGGTATCACTCGCCATAATGCTCTCCTGACAGGCTGCCGCTAAAACGCAACAGCCAAGCCATCCTGACCGGTGCTCGTGATATCGAACAAGGTATAGGACAGCGTGATGGTATGAATATCCGCAGGCAGTTCCTGATCAACAATAAACTGCAAAGGCATTTCTGCGGTGGATTGCCCCGCCAGTGCCTGCTGATCGAAACAAAAACACTCGGTTTTGTGAAAATACGCGGCGGCCCTGCTGGGCGAGATACTGGGAATCGCTTGTGCGATCATTTGGGCGTTGGTGGGATTGGCTGCATGAAAAACAATGCCGTTCGCCGCCCCTGGATGCACGCGCATAACGCGGGCGTCAGGGACAAAAGACCAGGGCATGTCGTCGTTGTTGATCGCAACAAACTGGACCGTCACCTGACGGTCCGTATCAACCTTAACGGGCACCGACGTGTAAGCCTGACCCGACGTCTTCCCGTTGATGCCCAGCGCATCACATAAAACATCATATAAGGGCACCATCACCACAAAAACAAAGGCGAACATCACCACCGCAACCGCCAACAATTTTAGTGCGGTATCGGTGGCAGGCGCGTTACTCAGACGAAGACCAGACATAATCAGAGACGCGATAAAGACCTTGCCATCACCAATTAAAAAGTCCCGACAGGCTTAGGCACCTGCGGGGGCTCCTCAAAGGTGTGGTAGGGAGCCGGCGTCGCAACTGTCCATTCAAGCCCTTCAGCCCCATCCCAGACTTTTTCTTCTGCTACCCGCCTGCCCGCGACAATGGTGGCAATCACGTTGTAAAGGAATAACAGTTGGGAGGCGCCGTAAATGAATGCGCCGATCGACGACATCATATTGAAGTCGGCAAATTGCAGGGCGTAGTCTGGGATTCTGCGCGGCATGCCGGCGAGTCCGACAAAGTGTTGCGGAAAAAACGTAATGTTAAAGCCGATAAAGGAAACCCAGAAGTGGGTCTTGCCCATGGACTCGTTATACATTCGGCCACACCACTTCGGCAACCAATAGTAGATGGCGGCTGTCATAGAAAAGACGGCACCCGCCACCATCACATAGTGAAAATGTGCGACCACAAAATAGGTATCGTGATATTGAAAATCAGCTGGGGCGATCGACAGCATGAGACCCGTAAAGCCGCCCAGGGTGAACAGCACCAGAAACCCGATGCAAAACAGCATGGGCGTCTCGAAACTGAGCGCACCGCGCCACATCGTGGTGACCCAATTGAAAACCTTTACCCCGGTGGGCACTGCAATCAGCATGGTCGCGTACATAAAGAAGAGCTCGCCGGCCACAGGCATGCCGACCGTGTACATGTGATGCGCCCAGACAATAAAAGACAAAAATGCGATGGACGCTGTGGCATAAACCATTGACGCGTACCCGAAGAGCGGCTTTCGGGAGAACGCCGGGATAATCTGCGACACGACGCCGAAAGCCGGGAGGATAATGATGTAGACCTCAGGATGCCCAAAGAACCAGAAAATATGCTGAAAGAGGACCGGGTCGCCGCCACCAGCGGCAGAGAAAAAGCTGGTGCCAAAATGAATATCCATCAACATCATGGTGACCGCACCTGCCAATACCGGCATCACCGCAACCAAAAGAAACGCTGTGATCAGCCAGGTCCAGACAAACATTGGCATCTTCATGTAGGTCATCCCGGGCGCGCGCATATTCATCACCGTGGCGATGATGTTGATCGAGCCCATAATCGACGACACACCGAGAATGTGAATTGCGAAAATAAAGAAGGTGACCGAGGGTGGCGCATAGGTGGTGGATAAGGGCGCGTAAAAAGTCCAGCCAAAGGCAGGCGCGCCGCCCTCCATGAACAGCGTCGAAGCCAACATCAGAAACGCGGGCGGCAAAATCCAGAAACTCCAGTTGTTCATCCGCGGTAATGCCATATCGGGCGCGCCAATCATCATCGGAATGAGCCAATTCGCGAGACCAACAAAGGAGGGCATGATTGCGCCAAACACCATGATCAACCCGTGCAGGGTGGTCATCTGATTGAAAAAGCCGGGCTCTACCAACTGCATTCCCGGCTGAAACAACTCCGCCCGAATGACCATGGCGAAAAAGCCGCCCAGTAGGAACATGGCGAAGGAGAACCACAGGTACATGGTGCCAATATCCTTGTGATTGGTCGTGAACAACCAGCGTGTAACACCGCTGGCAGGTCCGTGATGATGATCACCCATGGGCTTCTCTCCTGTTAACCGTTTTTGCCGCCGGCAACGTCAGCGGGCTGGACGATATCGCCCGTATTGTTTCCGAAGGCGTTGCGCTGGTATGTCAGCACCGCGGCCAAATCAACAGCAGACAGCTGGTCGCCAAAGGCCTGCATCGCCGTACCAGGAACGCCGTCTACCACCAACGCCATGTGGGTTCCAAGGTCGCCAAGCACAACCGGACTGCCTGCTATGGCCTTGCCCACACCGCCCTCTCCACTCGCGCCGTGGCAAGCCAGGCAGGCAGCGTCGTAAACCCGCTCGCCCTGGTCCATGAGCGCGTCAACCGACAGGGTTTGTATGGCAAGTTGGGATTGCGCTACCGCAATGCCGCGCTTGGCTGCCATCCAGCTGTCAAACTCGTCACGGGACACCGCGTGCACTTCCACCGGCATAAAGCCGTGATAGGCGCCGCAGAGCTCGGTGCACTGGCCCCGGTATATGCCCTCCTCGGGCACGCGCGTCCACGCTTCGTTAATGAAACCGGGAATAGCATCACGCTTTACCGCAATCTCGGGAACCCACCAAGAATGAATTACGTCGTTGGCGGTGACGAGAAAGCGCACCTTGGTGTGTGTCGGAATGACAAGGGGTTCATCAACCTCGAGCAGATAGTTTTCGCCCTTGTTCTGGGTGTTGTAGATTTCTTCCTGGGGCGTCGCCAGATTGGAAAAAAAAGAGACCGTCTCCCCAGTCTCATCCAAATATTCGTACTTCCACTTCCACTGATAGCCAGTGATCAGGATATCGAGCTCCGCCTCGTCGTTATCGTAAACTTCAAGCAGGGTCGAGGTGGCGGGGAACGCCATGCCCACCAAGATGAGAAAGGGCACGACTGTCCAAGCAACCTCAACCTGAGTGCTGTCATGAAACTGCGAGGCCTGATGGCCCTTTGACTTTCGGTGAGCGAATATCGAGTAAAACATCGCACCGAATACAAGCACCCCGATAACAACACAGATCCACATAATGAGCATATGCAACTCAAAAATATTCGCACCGATCTCGGTAACGCCGGGCGACATATTGATCTGGTTTTCAGCCAGGGAGAACGGCGCTAACGCAACCAAAGCCGCTCCTGAGAAAATGCTTCGCATCTCCTGAATACTCCATTTTCGTGTAGATGGCACGCTATCCCTCGCCATCGGGGGGGCAAAAAGCGCGGGATTATAGCGAATCTGCTGACAAAGCTACGGGTGTTTGGTCAAGACCCGATGAGCGGCGAGTATGTTGCGGCGGCGGGATTATGAATGCTAATGCTTTTTAATAATCCAGCGCATTAGCCATGGTTATATGCTGAGCGGCCGGGCGGTGGTCGCGCCACTAACGTTATGCCCCAGCATTTAGCTATCGAGAATCTTGATCGGGTCTGCAGCGGCTTCGACTCTCCTTGCGACTGCACGTGTAACGCGGGTGGGTGGCGGCGTCATTTGGCCGGCAGGCCGGCTCTCCGTAAAGTCGCAAACCACGCACCGTCGGACGTCTTGGGCCGCGTCAATCACCATGCGATCTTCGGACTGGCATTGCGGACAAACGGCGCCGGCAATGAAGCGCGGCCGCTGATTGGGTTCGGGCCCGGAATCCGACATACTCTGCGCTCGCTCGGTAAAACAACCGCGCTAGTGTAGCAATCTCAAGCCATCGCTGGAGCACCATCTTGTCTAACATCGATTTCAGAGGCCCTCTTAACGTACGCGCGGTATTAGGTGTGACCCCCCGCCTCGGTAATCGCGTCATGATCGATCCGACAGCGGTTGTCATGGGTGACGTGCATCTGGGTGATGACTCCAGCGTATGGCCCCACGTAGCCATGCGCGGTGACGTCCAGATTATTCGCATCGGCGCCAGAACTAACATTCAAGACGGTGCGGTACTGCACGTGACCCATGACGGGCCATACAACCCCGGTGGCTATCCACTCAACATCGGTAGTGATGTCACCATCGGCCACCGCGCGCTGCTTCACGGCTGCAGCGTCGGTGATCAGGTGCTGGTGGGTATGGGTGCGATTGTGATGGACGCTGTCACCGTAGAGGACGAGGTAATGATTGCTGCCGGGGCACTGGTAACTCCTGGCAAAACGCTACGGAGCGGTTTCCTTTACGCGGGTAGCCCGGCGAGAGAGCTGCGCCCACTGAGCGAGGAAGAACGCCAGTTTTTACCCTATAGTGCGGCCGGTTATGTATCACTCAAAGACCGCTATCTTTCCTCCCAGCCCTGATTCAACTCAACCCCCTCGCAAAGCAGACAACAGGGACTGCGTCTGTGGGTATTCCCCCAGCCACAAGAAGTAGCTCTCTGCCGCCTGCTCGACGAGCATCCCCAAACCATCCCGCACATCATTGGCACCCTGCTCTCGGGACCACGCCAAAAAAGGCGCCGCCGCCTCGCCATAGGCCATGTCGTAACAAACACACCCGCGCGCCAGAGCAATAGAGGCAGGTAATGCCGGCCTATCGCCTGATAAGCCGGTGCTGGTCCCGTTGATAATGACGTCCCAGTCCATGGCGTCGGCTGTTTCGTAGCCTCCGCCACTGACGCTGCTATTGCTCCAGCGGGCGGCGAGTGCTTCAGCACGACTGGCGGTGCGATTGACTATGTGAATTGTAGACGGGTCCTCCGCCAGGAGCGTTGACATAACGCCCATCACGGCACCGCCCGCACCCAAAATCAGGATGCGCGCGCCACCCAGCGACCATCCGGCGTTACCCACCATATCGGTCACGAGGCCTTTGCCGTCGGTGTTATCTGCGACCACCTGACCATCGGGATCACGGGTCAGAAAGTTGGCGGCGCCCGCCGCGTTCGCCCGCTCGGATGCGAAACCCGCCAGCGCGTGCGCGCGGGATTTAAACGGTAGCGTCACATTCAGACCGCGGCCCCCACACGCAAAAAAGTCCGCGACCCAGGTCTCAAATCCCTCAAGATCAATCTGTTCGGCGCGGTAATCGATGGTACGGCCGGTCTGTCGCGCAAACGCGGCGTGAATCTGAGGCGATAAACTGTGCCCGATGGGGTTACCCACTACCGCAAATCGGCCTGTAATCCTGTCCATCAGCGCCTCCCTCAGGACCCCCTAGTCAGCCCGCAAGAGGCCGATCCCCATCGATCGCCACTTTAACAGGCGGACAGAAACACGTGGACAGATGGCTTCTCGAAAAGGTGGGCAAGTGACCTCGCGTCAGTAACGGGTGACCTCAAGTCAGCGTGTTCAGCCAATCCCGCGGCGTCAGAAAATCCGTCATCAGTCGAGCCTCGGCTGTTCCCGTCTCAGGCGCTAAGCCATATTCCCAGCGAACAAGCGGCGGCAAAGACATCAAAATGGCTTCAGTACGTCCATTGGACTGAAGGCCAAACAACGTGCCCCGATCATAAACCAGGTTGAACTCCACATAGCGTCCACGGCGGTAGAGCTGCCACTGCCGCTCCGACTCGGTGTACGGCGTGTCCTTGCGTCTTTCCAAAATCGGGAGATAGGCGCGGAGGTAGCTGTCACCGACACTACGCATAAAAGCAAACGTCTGATCGAAGCCCCATTCGTTCAGGTCGTCATAAAACAAACCCCCAATGCCGCGGGGTTCTTGTCGGTGGGGCAGAAAAAAATAATCGTCGCACCATTTTTTTAGTCGGGGATACACGTCGTCGCCAAAGGGGTCGCAGGCTCCCTTGGCGGTCTGGTGCCAGGACACCGCATCCTCCTCGTAGCCATAGTAAGGGGTCAAATCAAACCCTCCCCCCATCCACCAGACCGGCGGCTCACCTGCTTTCTCTGCCAGAAACATTCTGACATTCGCGTGAGACGTAGGCGCATGGGGATTACGGGGATGAATGACTAGAGATACCCCCATGGCGCGGAAACTACGGCCCGCCAGTTCTGGTCGATGTTGGGTGGCAGACGCAGGCATGGCCGCGCCCATGACATGGCTAAAATTCACTCCCCCTTTTTCAATCACATCACCATCTGCCAATACCCGGCTGATACCCCCCCCACCTTCAGGCCGCTCCCAGCTCTCAGTCATAAACTCCCGGTTACCATCGACGGCCGACAGTGCATCGCAGATCCCCGATTGCAATGACTTGAGATAAGCCTCGACTGCCACAGCATCCATTTGTCTCTCCCTCTAACGCCATCAGGCCCGCAATATCGAGCCATCCCCCACGCGACGTATTGTTGACGCTTTACCCGCCGGGTCAAGCACCCCCGGCATGATGGGTAACCGAAGGCCAAAATAACGCCGCAACTGCCACACTGTTCGCGCGGGCGGTAATCCAGCCGGATTGGCACTGGTAGAAACCAGCGGCCCATCAAAAGCACGACACAACGCCGTCAGGGCAGGCGCGGAGGTAACACGAATCGCCACCTCGTCGCTTTCACCCGTAATCCAGCGGGGAAACTGGTTGCGATGGGGCACTAACCAGGTATTGGGGCCCGGCCATGAACTCAGTACTGCATCCCGCTCAACGGCGGACAGCGCGTCGAGCAGTGCCGAGAAAACCCCGCTGGATGCGGCCACTACGATCAGGCCCTTGCTTACCTCACGAGATTTCAGGTGCAGCAGATCCAGCACCGCAGCTTCGTTGAAGGGATCACAGCTCAAACCCCAAACACCCTCTGCTGGGCAGGCCACCACCGCGCCGGCACGCACCCTGGTCGCCACGGCGGGCGCTCGCCAGCCAGCGGAGTACGTCGATTGTTGGAAGGGGTTCACGATATGAATCGTCAGCAAAAAAACGACACCTTAACGCAGGGGGTAGCGTTGAGGCGAGTCGCGCCGCTAACAGCAGCATTGATAACCAGACAGGGTTTTTTCAACAAAACCGGCTAGCTCCAGAGACACCAAGCAGGCCAGGCAATGTTCCAGCTCCCAGCCTAAATGGATGGCGAGTGTTTCGGGTTGGACGGATCGCCGGCCCATCAAGGTCAGGACAGCCTGCTGATCGGGGTCACGGATAGCCTCAGGGAAAGAGGAGGATAGCGGGTCGCCGTCAGGCAGGGCCGGTGCAGGCGCACCCAAATAATCGTACAGAGATGAAACCGACGTCATCATGAGCGCCCCATCATCCAAGAGGTATCGACAACCTGATCCCCCAGGATGATAGATAGACCAGGGCAACGCCAATACATCCCGGCCCTGATCCGCCGCCGCTGAGGCGGTCAGCAAGGTACCACTGGGGCGGCCTGCCTCAATAACCAAAGTAGCGGCACTGAAGCCGGATAATGTGCGATTACGCCGATAAAAATGGTGTTTTCGAGGAGGGGTGCCCAGTGGAAACTCGCTGACAAGTGCGCCGGACTGCCGAATCTGATCGGCGAGGCGCCCATGGCGTGCAGGATAAATTTTATCCAGGCCTGAAGGCAGTATCGCGATCGTCCTGCCCCCGGCAGCTAACGCTGCACGATGTGCGAGCCCATCAATGCCCAAAGCCAAGCCACTCACCACCGTACGTCGCGCGCGAATAGCGGCGGCAGCAAACTCTGATGCCGCGCGCCTGCCGTCGAGCGAAGGCTTTCGAGTACCGACGACGGACAAGGTATCAGCCCGTAAAACGTCAAGTGCTCCGTGCACTAATAAAAAGGGGGGGCGGTCTTGGCATTCCGACAGCAAGGGGGGATATTCTGGATGATGAACGGCAATCAGGCTCAGGGGCGCCTGCCCCATTAGCCGCGACAACGCGTCGGGTACTGAGGCGCGCTCGATATCGCGCTGCAGGCGCTCCACCCCACAAGATCGCGCCTCCTCGCGGGAGCAGTTGAGCAGCGCATCGGGGGAGGGAAAGCGCTGCAGTAATTCATCCAGCCACCGAGCGCCCAACTGCACTGCTTTGCTCAACGCCAACCCCCGCGCGGCCGCATTCGCGTCAAGCCCGACCTGAGGTGCCATCGCTCTTCCTTGAGCCGCTAAAAAAGTCAGGCAGAAAACGAGATGCCAGCGCGATCAGCCGTGCTTTCTGTCTAATGAGGTGGCGCGCCGCTGAGGGGCAGACAACACCTCAGGGGTTAACGACGCTATCTCCAACCCGCATCGCCCGATTGGCCTCCAATACCAGCCCAAAACTCGCTCGGTCATGGACTGCAAACACCATGAGCACGCCAGCTCGCGTATCAGGCAGACGAGCGCTGCCCCCGGTCACCGGGTCCTTAACTGATAGGCCCCTTTGCTCTATCGCCAATACATCACCAACCCGCAACGATTCCCGCGCACCCCGATTCACAGCCACAATATCCATGGGGCCGATCTGCGTCAGGCCGCCCGCAACGGCGATCATAAAACCATCCTCAACGGTTACCTGTGGGGCATGAGGTAGATAGCGCATCCGCAGGTCGGTCTCTCCAACTGGGCGCAACCGGTCACCAACCCGAATTTCTTGTCGCATGTCAGTCACCACCAACGCGGCCAGCTCGTCATCGCCGTGGGAAGTGCGCAGACTCGCCCCCCCCAAATCCAACACGAGCGTACCAAGGTTCTCTCCTGTCACCGGATCCTCAAGGGTCGACGCCGGGCGGATCAATCGATAATCGCCGGCCTCGGACAAAATATCCCTGACAAAAATTATGTCGCCGACACCGCTCATCAGACGGCCGGATTCACCGGAGACCACGTAGCCGAGTGACGCCAGCGCCTTGGATTCAACAACGCTATGATCCCGCAAAAAGGGTGCTATCTGTTCTCGGGGAATCACCGGTATCGCCGGCGCCAGCGGGCTGGCCCTCATCACGGGGGACAATTTAATGTTGGCCTGACCCTGCCGCACCAGTCGGGGTACACCGTCCTCCCACAGGAGACGTAAAACATCGCCTGGAAAAATAAGGTGTGGATTTTCGATCTGCGAATTTTCCGCCCACAGCGCCTGCCATTGCCAGGGATCCCGAAGGTAGAGCGCGGCGATATCCCAGAGCGTGTCGCCCGGTTCCACGCGGTAGGTCAGCGGCACATCGGGGTTGAGGATCAGCGGAGGCTGCCCCTGTGCGACGGCTCCGGTAGGCGTCAATGTCAACATCAGCCAGACAAACAGAGTCGGTAGGGGGGCGCCACACCGCGACCCATCGGGCCCCGCCTTTGTGGACTCACCAGCCATCAGGCGCGTCAACCTGTCGGTCTCTTCCAAGGCATTCACTCCGTTGTTTACCTCCGCCAGCATCAGCGCCCTCTGAGCCCCCTCGGCGCGATCCGTCACGCTCACAGCATCAAGGTATAATCCGAGTGTGGCGGGGTGGCGAGGACTCGGCAAGCGCAAATCCGAGCACTTTTCCCCGTTTTCAATCAGCTTGAAACGCGGACATTGGCATGGCTTTACTTCCCATTCTCGAATTTCCAGACCCCCGCTTGCGCACACGAGCCACTCCGGTGGTTCGTGTTGACGCCCGCGTGCAGCAGCTAGTCGACGACATGTTTGAGACCATGTATGCCGCGCCGGGCATTGGCTTGGCCGCAAGTCAGGTTGATGTGCACGAGCGCGTTATCGTTATCGATATCTCGGAGGATCACTCCGATCCGCGCGTTTTCATCAACCCCGAAATCTCGATTATCGACGAGACACTGGGACGTTACGACGAGGGATGCCTTTCGGTACCCGGTTTTTATGAAACGGTGGAGAGGCCTTCACGCATTGAAGTAACGGCGATGGATCGCGACGGCGCGGTTTTCACAGAGCAGCTCGATGGGCTCATGGGCATCTGCTTGCAACACGAGATTGATCACTTAGAAGGCAAGCTATTTGTCGATTACTTGTCACCCCTAAAGCGACAGCGCATCCGGAGCAAGCTCACCAAAGATCAAAAACGCAGAGACTGACTGATGTCCCGCCCCTTGAATATTGTCTTTGCAGGCACGCCTGAGTTCGCGGCGAAACACCTCGAGGCATTACTCGGTAGCGAACACAACATCGTTGCGGTGTTGACCCAGCCAGACCGCCGGGCAGGCCGAGGAAATCGCTTGCAACACTCGGCCGTTAAAGCGCTGGCACTTGGCGCTGACTTGACCGTCTTGCAACCCAATACCCTGAAGCAGAGTGACGCCGAAGAATCCCTAGCTGCGCTGAATGCGGATCTTATGGTGGTGGTCGCTTATGGGCTCATCCTACCCGCTGAGGTTCTCGGCATCCCCCGCCTGGGCTGCATCAACGTGCACGCCTCTCTCCTCCCAAGATGGCGAGGTGCCGCGCCCATTCAAAGAGCCATCGAAGCAGGCGATACGGAGACTGGCATCAGTATCATGATGATGGAGGCGGGGCTCGACACCGGCCCGGTGCTGATGGTGCGTCGGCTACCGATTACCGAAAGGCACACGGCCGGATCTTTGCAAACTGAGCTGTCCGACTTAGGCGCCGCGGCGCTACTCGACACCCTCAGCAACATTGATGCTTTGCTGGGCGCGGCAGCACCTCAAAACCACACTCACGCCACTTACGCCAGCAAAGTCGACAAGCGCGAAGCACTCATCGACTGGGCAGATAAAGCCCACGACATTGCCCGCCGTATTCGCGCCTTTAACCCAGCGCCGGGCTGCTTCACCTTTTTGGATGGTGACAGAGTCAAAATAGGGTGCGCCTCATCATCGGATTCCCCCCATCAGGGCACGGCGGGGGAGATCTTGTCGGCCAATAATAGCGGCATTCTCGTGGCCTGCGGTGAGGGGGTGCTGGTCATTAACGAAGCGCAAATGCCCGGAGCAAAACCGCAGTCAGCAGCAGCACTGCTCAATGGTCATCAATCGCGATTGCAGCCGGGACGTTGCTTCTCGGGGGTCGGTAGCGACTGATCGTGGCCTCTGCACGAGCAACCGCTGCCCGCATGATTCGACGCGTTCTCGAGGGCGAGTCGCTCCATCACTTGTTGCCCGATGGACTGGACAAAGTGCAGCCCTCCAATCGCTCGCTCTGTCAGGAGCTGATCTACGGCACTTTGCGCGAATGGCCGCTACTGGCACCGCTTTCCCAGCAATTTTTAAAAAAACCGCTGCGAAATAAGGATGCCGATATCGCTGCGCTCATCTGCGTCGGGCTTTATGAACAACTGCACCTGCAAACACCTCCACACGCCGCACTTTCTGAGACCGTCAACGCTGCCAAAGCCCTGAAAAAAACGTGGGCGGCCGCTCTGGTCAACGGCGTGCTGCGCAACCACCAGAGAAGCAATGTGTCGATTATGGATGCACTCAGCGCTGCGGCGCAGGCCGCATTACCCGAGTGGCTCCACCATCAACTGACCAGAGAGTATGGTGACGGTGTTGAGGACATTGCCGCCGCGTCGCGCAGCCGACCCCCAATGGCATTGCGGGTCAACCCTCAGCTCATTGCCAGGAATGACTATCTTGAAGCACTCATGGCTCAGGGCATTGACGCTCAGTTGTGCCCGGAGCTCGACTCAGGGATCGTGCTCACACGCGGCGCAGACGTTTCAGCACTGCCGGGTTTTTCAGCGGGTTGGGTGAGCGTACAGGACCGCTCTGCACAACTTGTTGCTGGATTGATTTGCCCGCAGCCGGGGGAGCGTATTCTTGATGCCTGCTCAGCACCGGGCGGCAAAGCCTGCCACCTGCTCGAACGGGAGCCGAACATTGGTGCGCTGGTCGCTTGTGATATTAGCGAGCAGCGACTGGAGCGCGTTATGGAAAACCGTGCCCGGCTCAATCTGCCGATGGAGATCGTCATGGCCGACGCCAGAAATTTGCCGTCAACCATCATGTCGTTCCCATTCGACGTCATTCTTGCGGATGTGCCGTGCTCAGCCACTGGCGTGATGCGTCGCAACCCCGATGTAAAAATCCATCGCCGTGAAGCCGATCTGGCGCACTTTGCCGAGCAGCAATTTTCCATCCTCCAAGGGCTGTGGCCCGCTTTAAAACCGGGAGGCCGTTTGTTGTACGTGACTTGTTCGATCTTGCGCGCAGAGAATGATGACGTGGTAAGCAAATTCTGCGACGAGGTTAAAGCAGAGGTAGAGCCCCTTCAGGTCACCGGCGGTATGCGGTGCGACTATGGCTGGCAAGTACTGCCCCAAACCAATGGGGGGGACGGCTTGTATTTCTCAATGCTAAAAAAGCGACCCGCCGAGGCCCACCCGGGTGCTTCGCCAACGTGACTAATCCACATGGCGTGTCGGGTTTGACATAGTTTAAGGTGTGTCCGGGTCTTCGGGAGGGTCCTCAGACCGGTGAAAATCATTATCCTCGGCGCGGGTCAGGTGGGCGGCACTCTCGCCGAACATCTGGCGGATGAGCAAAACGATATCACCGTTGTCGACGAGCATGCGGCCACCTTAAAACGCCTGCAAGAGCGCTTGGACATTAGGACGGTGCTGGGTAACGGTGCTCACCCCGCCACACTGCTCAATGCGGGAGCAGAAGACGCCGAAATGCTCATTGCCGTCACGGACAGTGACGAAATCAATATGCTGGCCTGCTCGGTCGCGTTTACCCTTTACCGGACGCCCACCAAAATCAGCCGCATTCGCTCTGCAAAATACCTGTCAGAGCAAACAGCGCTGTTTGAATCGGGCGCAATCCCGGTGGATGTCATCATCGGGCCAGAGCAACTGGTTACCCAAAGCATAGAGCAGCTGATCGCCAACCCCGGCTCGCTGCAAGTGCTCGACTTTGCCGAGGGGCGCATCAGATTGGTCGCCGTAAGGGCGCTGGCAGGTGGGCCCATTGTCGGCCGTGAGCTGCAAGAAATCAGAGAACACATGCCTCGGGTCGATACCCGAGTCGCGGCGATTTTTCGCCGCGGGGGTGATCCCATCATCCCTCAAGGCTCGACGGTGGTAGAACCCAACGATGAAGTCTTTTTTATCGCGGCGCGGGAGCATATTCGCTCGGTCACCGCAGAGCTCAGAGAGGTCGACAAACCCTATCATCGCATCATGATTGCCGGCGGCGGCAATATTGGTTCAACGCTGGCGGAGCGCTTGGAAAAGCACTATCAGGTCAAGGTGATCGAACGCTCTTACGACCGTTGCCGGGCCTTATCAGACCGCCTGGAAGATACGTTAGTGCTCCACGGTAGCGGTAGCGAGCCCCTGCTATTACAGCAGGAGAATATTGAGAACACGGATGTATTTTGCGCGCTGACCGAAAATGACGAGTCGAACATTATGATGTCGATGCTCGCCAAACGGCTGGGCGCTAAGAAGGTCATCACCCTGATTGCCAACGCGGCCTACAGCGATTTAATCGGGGACGACATCGATATCGCCATCTCACCCCAACAGATCACCATCAGTAGCCTGCTGTCCCACGTAAGGAAGGGAGACATTGGAAACGTTCATTCCCTCAGGCGAGGTGCGGCCGAGGCGATTGAATTGACCGCCCATGGCGATGGGAATTCATCCAAAGTCGTGGGCAGACGTCTCGACGAATTGCATCTGCCAAATGGCGCCACAGTGGGCGCAATCCTGAGGGGCAAGGAAGTGCTTATTGCCCATGACCATGTCGTGGTTGAAGAGGATGACCACGTGATTTTGTTCCTCACCGACCGCTCGCAAATTCCGGCGGTCGAAAAGCTCTTTGCAGTGGGCTTTGGCTTTATTTGATGCAGTTCGCGATGGCCTTCAAGATCATTGGCGTCTTGCTAATGCTTTTCAGCAGCGCGATGTTGCCCTCTCTCACCCTCTCTCTGGTGCAACGCGATGGTGTAGCCTCGGCCTTTGCCACCGGCTTTGGCCTGACCTTGTTGGCAGGGGCGCTTCTCTGGCTACCAACGCGCCGCCTTAAAAGAGATTTAAATATTCGCGACGGGTTTTTAGTGACTGCCCTGTTTTGGCTAGTGTTGGGTTTGTTTGGCGCGATTCCTTTCTGGCTGATTCCCGCGCTCAGTCTCTCCGGTGCCGCATCGGTATTCGAATCGATATCGGGGCTGACCACGACTGGCGCAACGGTGATCACAGGATTGGACGCCCTCCCTCAGTCGCTTCTCCTTTATCGTCAACTGCTCCAGTGGCTAGGCGGTATTGGAATCGTAGTTCTCGCCGTCGCAGTCCTCCCTATGCTGGGCATCGGTGGCATGCAGTTGTATCGCGCCGAGAGTGCAGGACCCTCCAAAGAGCGTAAATTAACGCCGCGGATTACCAGCACAGCCAAAGCGCTTTTTGGCATCTACTTGTTGCTTACCATCATTTGCGCCGCATCCTATTTTTTTGCCGGCATGACCGCGTTCGACGCCATTAGCCATGCTTTTTCCACCGTCGCAATCGGCGGGTTTTCGACTCACGATGCAAGCCTGGGTTATTACGAACAGAACAGCGTGTTATTAATCAGCTCGCTGTTTATGGTGGTTTCAGCAGTCAACTTTGGGCTGCATTTCATAGCGATACAGCGTCGCGATATCCGGGTTTATGCCCACGACTCAGAGACCGCTTTCTTCCTGAGCGTGATCGGGTTAGCCACTTGCGTGATATGCGTGCTACTCGTCTTTACCGAAACCTTTAATGTAGAAGACAGTCTTATTCATGGCCTATTCCAGACAATCTCCATCGCCACCACTACCGGATTTACCACGCAAGATTTCTCGGTATGGCCCTTATTTTTGCCGGTGTTGCTCCTCATGCTGAGCTTTATGGGCGGATGCGTTGGCTCCACCGGCGGCGGCATGAAGGCCATGAGAATCCTGCTGATATTTCGTCAGGGCGTGCGGGAGTTACGTCAGCTGTTACACCCCAATGCGGTTATTCCCCTAAAAATTGACTCGCGTCGTGTGCAAACCGAAATTATCAGCGCCGTATGGAGTTTTTTTGCCGTCTATATGTTCTGCTTTGTTTCCATCTGGCTCGCGCTGCTGGCTACGGGCCTGGATTTCACCTCTGCGTTCTCCGCCGTCGCCGCCACGTTGAATAATCTGGGACCGGGCCTCGGGGAGGTCGCCAGTAACTATGCCGGCGTCAGCGAGGCCGGAAAAATCATCCTTTGTCTGGCCATGCTAATGGGCAGGCTTGAAGTCTTTACCCTGCTCGTTTTATTCACTCCAGCCTTCTGGCGCCATTGAGTCACCGACATCGCCGCGGTAAATAGCGTCCGTTTACTTTAAGCCCCGGGACTGCTGTATCACTTCATACGCTGCGGTGATTTCCTGCGCCCGCTCGGTCGCCACCTTAAGGAGCTCGTCGGGAACGCCCTCTGCGATGAGTTTATCGGGGTGATTTTCACTCATCAGCTTGCGGTAGCGGCGCTTTAATTCACTGTTGGATGCGTCGGGCGCCAACCCAAGGGCGGCGTAGGCCGTTTCCAGGCCCGATGGCTCTTGGCTTGCGGTTCGTTGCCGACCACCCTGCTGCTGATAGGATCGCTGTTGAAATTGCGCTTGGGCATTGATCATCGACAGCAATTGATCAACCTCCCTCTGGGGAACAGAAAGGAGCGCGGCTATTTGATTGAGCGCATTACGCTCCGCAGAAGAGAGAGTGCCGTCGGCAAGGGCGATCCCCGCGAGAAACGCCATCAATGTGTGCTGCGCCTGACGACGTCCACCGAGGCACTCCTTGAATCGCGTGACCGTAAACGAAGGATCAAAACCCGCGGCGGACCCCGTCTTGAAATGGGCGATCGCTGTTCGGCGCTGCTCGGCGGTAAGCCTAAGCTGAACAAACAGCGCCTCAGTTTGCGCTATTTCCGCTTCTGAAACCCGGCCGTCGGATTTGGCGACATAACCCAACAGGGCAAACGTGGTCTCAAAGAATTGCGCGCGCATAAGATGGACGGCGTCAGGCCCTGACAACTGCAGCGCGCGCCAAAGCCCGCGGTCAAAGGCATGTCCCAACACCAGTCCAAACAGCAACCCCACTGGGCCAAAAGCGAAAAACCCGATTGCGCCTGCTAAAAGCTTGCCGGTTATCTGTCTCACTAGGAGGAGCCGCCCTCATCCAGCAACGGCGAAGCGATCCAGTCGTAATAGTCCACCTGCCCCGGTGGCTGAACGCGAAACCGCTTGTACTGCCACTGATACTGTCGTTCGTTGCCTATGATCAGCCCCTCGATACCTCGATTGATCGCCGCCAGCGCTTCCTGAGGGTCGTCACTATAGACCCCTTGCTCTGCTTCTCGATAAACCGCCCGAAAACCGTCAGGGGTCCGCAGCACCGTGCCCATCACCGCGACCGCCCCGGAACGCTTGATGAGGTTATAAGCCAATGTAGCGGTATAACACTCGACACCGAAGAAGGGGGCATTCAGACCGCCCTGAGCGCCTCGGGGTACCTGATCGGGTAAAATGCCGGTTAAACCGCCTTTTCGGACGGCGCGCACCAGCTCGGCAAGGCCTCGGGGCGTGGTGGGCACCAACGTGCCGCCCGTACATTGTCGACCTCTGTGGACGAGCCGATCGAGTTTTTTCAGTGCGAGGGGCTCATATAGCGCAATCAGGTTGCCCAGTGTTGCGACATGCATGCCGAGCAATTCCCAGTTACCCAAGTGCGGGCCCAGCACAATGACGCCTTGGTCTGACGCGAGGGGTTCAGTAATGCAGTCGAGCCCTTCTACCTCGACCAGTGGCTCAATTTTTTCCCAGGGGTTGATCCACAAACGGCCCATCTCCGCCATCAGTTCTGCCGTAGACTGCACGCTTTGTTTGGCGATCAAGCGCCGCTGAGCCGGCGTCCAGGCAGGAAAGGCCAGCTCGAGGTTTCTGATTGCCACGCGCCGCATCCGGGGATTGAAATGGAAGAGCGAGAAACCGACCGCGCGTCCCAGCGCACGCGCCCACGAAAGTGGAAGACGTCGTGTCACGGTCATCATTAAATGAATCAGCAGGATAACCGTCCATTCCAACCAGGCGGGTTTTGGTGCAGTAGCCATAAGTGCGGGTTTTCTACAGGTAATCTTCCGGAAAATTGATTATGAAATGAGCATCGCAGTTATACTAACCCTTCACACTCATTTTGGGCTGTTTCCTTGGTTCCCGCGACATTTCAAGACGTAATCCTGCGACTGCAGGACTATTGGGCTGGCCATGGATGCGTTGTGCTACAGCCGTTGGATATGGAAGTGGGTGCCGGCACTTTTCACCCCGCGACATTTCTACGTGCCTTGGGTCCAGAAAATTGGAACGCGGCCTATGTCCAACCCAGCCGGAGACCCGCAGATGGTCGGTATGGTGAAAACCCCAACCGCCTGCAGCACTACTATCAGTTTCAAGTCGTGATGAAACCGTCCCCCAAAGATTTCCAGGGGCTGTATCTCGGCAGTCTGTATGCGCTGGGTATCGACCCTCTGGAGCACGACATTCGCTTTGTCGAAGACAACTGGGAATCGCCAACCCTGGGGGCGTGGGGGCTTGGCTGGGAGGTTTGGCTAAACGGCATGGAAGTTAGCCAATTTACCTATTTTCAACAAGCGGGCGGACTGGAGTGTTACCCGGTCACCGGAGAGCTGACCTACGGCCTTGAGCGCATCGCCATGTATCTGCAGGACGTTGAGTCTGTATACGACCTCGTCTGGGCCAACACCCCATCAGGGCCTGTGACCTACGGTAACGTCTATCACCAAAACGAAGTTGAAATGTCCTCCTATAACTTTAAAGAAGCCGATGTCGAGAATTTGTTCTCACAGTTTGATTTTTTTGAGCAAGAGGCAAACCGGCTGGCAGAAAAAAAACTCCCATTGCCAGCCTACGAATACGTAATGAAAGCCTCTCATACCTTTAACTTGCTTGACGCGCGCCACGCGATCGGGGTCACAGAACGCCAGCGGTATATTCTCAGGGTAAGGACGCTGGCCAGAGCCGCGGCCACAGCCTACGTGGCCGCAAGAGGCGCTTTGGGGTTTCCCATGGCCGATGCCGAGCTTGCTGCTACCGCTTTGGCTGAACTTGCGCAACACAATAAGGCGCCAGCATGAGTTCAGAGGACCTCCTATTCGAACTGGGCACAGAAGAACTGCCCGCCGGTGAAATTTCGACCATGGCTCGCGCGCTGGTCGCTGCGGTCACCCGCGATCTCAAACAGCACTCGCTCACTTATTCCGGCGCGGAACCGTTTTCGACGCCGAGGCGCCTCGCCGTATTGGTACGCGACGTCGCCCTCCGGGGGCCAGATCAAGAACGACGAATGGTAGGCCCGCCCGTCAGCGCGGCAAAGGATGACGGCGGTCAATGGACCCCGGCAGCCGAGGGTTTTGCGCGGAAACAGGGCGTCAGCACGTCAGACCTCACCATTGCAGAAGAAAATGGCATTGAGCGAATTACCGCGCAGGTTACCGAAACAGGCGCAGTTGCTCGGGATGTGATTCCCGAAATCATCAGAGATGCGGTTAATAGCCTGCCTATGTCAAAGCGGATGCGTTGGGGCAGATCCCGCGATGAATTTCTGCGGCCGGTGCAATGGTTGGTGCTGCTGTTTGGCGAGGAGGTATTGCCGTATGAGCAATTTGGTCTTGTCAGCGGCAGGGAAAGCCGCGGACACCGCTTTCACCACGACCAACCTATCCCTCTGCCAAAAGCCAGCGATTACGCCCCCCTGCTTTGCGACGGAAAGGTGATCGTGGACGAAGCAGAACGCAGGCGGCTTATTAGCGAACAGGTCACGGCGCTGACTACACCGGCCGAGGTGGTCGCCCTCTCCGATGAGCTGCTTGACGAAGTCACCGGTTTGGTTGAGTGGCCTGTCGCATTGCGCGGCAGCTTCGATCCCGCATTTCTGGAGGTGCCGGAAAAAGCGCTCATCTCTGCGATGAAAAACCATCAGAAATACTTTCACCTCAATGATGCCGATTCCGGCGCATTGCTGCCCGCATTTATTACTATCGCTAATATCGAAAGTATCGCACCCGCCAAGGTAGTTGCTGGCAATGAACGGGTCATTCGGCCTCGGCTGGCAGACGCTGCATTTTTCTTTGCTAACGACAAAGGCAGCTCCTTGGCGTCGCGACAATCGCGTCTCAACGGCGTCATCTTTCAGCAAAAGCTGGGTAGTCTGTTCGACAAAACTGAGCGAATGACTCATTTGGCGGTCAAGCTGGCCCAAAGGATCGGCGCAGATACGGAAGTCACATCTAGGGCCGCGGCGCTCGCCAAATGCGATCTGGTTTCAGAGCTGGTGCTTGAATTCCCTGAGTTACAGGGGAGCGCGGGCGCGCATTACGCGCTCAACGATGGTGAATCTGCGTCTGTCGCGCAAGCGATTGAGGAGCATTACCTGCCACGGTTTGCCGGCGATGATTTACCGATGTCTGCAGAGGCGAGCGCCCTCGCCTTGGCTGATCGACTGGATACCCTGGTAGGCATTTTTGGTATCGGCGAGCCTCCCTCCGGATCCAAGGACCCCTTTGCACTGCGTCGCGCAGGCCTAGCCGTTATCCGCATTTTGATCGGTCTTGAGCAACCGGTCTCGCTACGTGAATTTCTCGATGTTGCTCAAAACCAGCACAGCGCGTCGCTGGCAGAAAACACCGCCGCAGAGGTCCTGCGTTACCTATTTGAACGGCTCGATAGTTGGTATGCCGAACGAAACGTGTCGGGCGATGTTGTCCGGGCAGTGCTGGCATCAAGCGAATCAGATCTCTTTGATATCGATCTACGCATCAAGGCACTGGCCCACTTTTCGGTCACTGACACAGCGCGGCAGCTTGCCGCTGCCAACAAGCGAGTCGCCAATCTGCTCGCCAAATCTGAGACTGACAGCCTTGCGCTGCCGGATGAGACCAAATTTAACGAGGAAGCTGAACGCTCACTCCATAACGCGGTGCACGAAACCAAAAAGGCCGTCGACCCGCTGATTGCAGAGAGAGATTACGCAGCAGCGCTTAGTAAATTGGCGACCTTAAGAGGGCCCGTTGATCATTTTTTCAATGCCGTTATGGTCAATGCCGATGACCCTGCGGTCCGGTTTAACCGGCTGGCATTGCTCAATATGCTGCGGAGTCTGTTCACGCAAATTGCCGATATAGCCCTACTCTCCTCAGGCACCGAATGACGACAGATCCACAGTTTGTGGTGGGCCTGTTGGTGGCGGTTAACGTCGTGCTACTGCTTGGGGTGCTCGGCTTGGTTCGGGGCAGGCGAGAACTGAACTCGCTCCGAGCGTCTTCAGCAGAACAAAGGATTACCGCGAGCCTCGCAGAAAATCGCGCGAACTCGCTGGAAGCAGAAGTCGTCACCCTCAATAAAGAGCTCGCGACGCTGACCGCCCAGTTAAGCGCTCAAACTGCAACGTTGGCAGAGCGAGAATCCAGCCACCAGAACCAAATGAAATGGTTGGAAGATTCGCGAGCCGCGCTAAGATCCGAACTGGAAGTGGTGGGTCAAAAGCTGCTCACCTCCTCCGGCAAGGCGCTCGAGAGCACCAACCAGAAGAGCCTAGACAGCTTGCTGAAACCCCTCGCAGAAAAAATCGACCAATTTCAGACCCGGGTTAATCAGGTTCACACGGATATGGTTCGCAACAGCGCATCCTTGTCCGAGCAGATCAAGCATCTGGAATCCGTCGGTGTCTCTATGTCAGACGAAGCTCACAATCTGACCCGCGCGCTAAAAGGAGATAAAAAGCTGGTGGGCAACTGGGGTGAGGCGCAACTGGAAAAAACCCTTGAACTGGCAGGCTTACGACGGGGAGAACATTACGACGCGCAGGTCACCATAAAAGATGCTCAGGGTGATAGACACGTGCCGGACTTCGTCATCCGATTGCCGGAAGGCAAAAATCTGGTGATCGACAGCAAAGTGTCACTTGTTGACTATGAACGCGCCGTCACCGCCGAAACGGAAAGCGAACGAGCAAGTGCTCTGGATGCCCACGCAAAAGCCGTCCGGAGTCATATTGACGCTCTCTCTGCCAAAGATTATGCCAATTTACCCGGCATGGAGAGTCCTGATTTTGTCCTGATGTTTATGCCCGTTGAGCCCGCTTATATCGAGGTCATGCGCAGTCAGCGGGAGCTGTTCAATCACGGCTACCAAAAGAATGTGGTGCTGGTCTCGCACACCACCCTAATGCCCATTCTCCGCACCGTCGCCAACTTGTGGATGATTGAGCACAGTAATCGCGAGGCGCGTGAAATCAGTGATCGCGCGGGGGACATTTACAATACGGTTTGTTTACTCGGAGATCGTCTGCAGGCACTGGGATCCTCAATGACCACAGCGACCCAAAAATACAATGACGCCGTGCGGGCCGTTCAGGGCAAGCAGGGGTTGGTCGGCAAGGTGGCTCGATTCCAAACGCTGTCCAAAAAAGCAAACAAGATCTTTCCCAAAGCATTAGCACCGATTGAGCCAGAAATCGAAACCATCAGCCTTGAAACCCGAGGAACTGGGGGAGACGATCCTGACCGTGCCGATTAGACCCCCTGTCGTCTCTTTGGGCGGCGCGGCTCAGACATCCAAGTTGGCGACTGCAAGGGCGTTTTGCTCGATAAATTCTCGGCGCGGCTCTACATCGTCTCCCATCAGCGTCGAGAACATCTGATCTGCCAGAAACGCATCCTCGATTGTCACTTGCAGCATCCGTCGGGCACCCGGATCCATGGTGGTTTCCCAGAGCTGGCCCGGGTTCATTTCACCAAGACCCTTGTAGCGCTGGATAGCGCATCCTTTTCGCGCTTCGGCTAAAAGCCAATCCAGGCCAGCAGCAAACTCCTGTGTATCAAAGCGCTTTTCACCCCGCCGGAAAAAGCCGTCGGGCTCTATCAGACCCTGTAGCTGCTCGCCCAATGACCGCAACGCCACATACTCGGAGGAACCGAAAAAGCCCCGCCCCAGCACAGTGTCTGTGGCGACGCTGTGCGCAGTGCGCCTGACAACGGGGTAAAACGTGCCTCTCTCTGGATCCTGCCGGACAAACACCTCATGGCTCACCGACTTGTCTTTCAGGGTTTGTAAGTGCTCACTTAGCACACGGCAGAATGCGCTGACACTGTCTTCGGTACTCATCACTGCGACATCTAAAGTGGGCACTTGGAGCAGGGACCAAAGCACATCGCGGGGGTAAACCCGCGCTAGGCGCTCAATATGAGATTCTACATTTTGGTAGTCAGACACCAGCTCAGCCAAGGCCGTGCCCGCCAGAGGTGGCGCCCCAGCATTAGTAAACAAGGCCGCCTCCTCGAGGGCCGACTGGGTCAGATATGCGGCCAAGCCTGCCTCGTCTTTCAAATACCGACTCTGCTTACCGCGGGCTAATTTGTACAGTGGTGGCTGCGCAATGTATACATGACCACGCTCGATCAACTCAGGCATCTGACGAAAGAAAAACGTCAACAGCAACGTTCTGATGTGGGAGCCATCCACGTCCGCGTCCGTCATAATAATAATGCGGTGGTAGCGCAACTTCTCGGGATCAAACTCGTCCTTGCCGATGCCACAACCCAGCGCCGTGACCAGCGTTCCCACCTCCGCGGACCCCAGCATCTTGTCGAACCGCGCTTTCTCGACGTTAAGAATCTTACCTTTTAGCGGGAGGATTGCCTGAAAGCGGCGGTCTCTGCCCTGTTTTGCAGAGCCGCCCGCTGAATCGCCCTCCACCAAGTAGAGTTCGCTCATGGCAGGGTCACGCTCCTGGCAATCGGCCAGTTTGCCTGGCAGCCCAGCAATATCCAGCGCCCCTTTGCGCCGGGTCATTTCTCGCGCTTTGCGCGCCGCCTCTCGCGCTCGAGCAGCATCAATCATCTTGCCGACGACCAACTTGGCTTCACTGGGGTTTTCGAGGAGAAAGTCATTGAAAAATTGATTCATCGCCTGTTCGACCGCGCCTTTGACCTCACTTGAAACGAGTTTGTCCTTGGTTTGCGAGGAAAATTTTGGGTCGGGGACTTTGACCGAGACGATAGCCGTTAAACCTTCGCGGGCGTCATCTCCCGTGGTGGATACTTTCGCTTTTTTCGCAAGCCCTTCTTTTTCAATATAATTATTCAAGCAGCGGGTGAGCCCAGCCCTAAATCCGGCGAGGTGTGTGCCACCATCTCGCTGCGGAATGTTGTTGGTATAACAATACAGGCCTTCCTGAAAGCCGTCGTTCCACTGCAAGGCGATCTCAACCTCAACATCGTCCTCCGCCTGAGCTTGAAAATGGCAGACCTTAGCAATGGGGGTTTTACTCTGGTTGAGAAACTCGACAAAAGCGCGCAAACCGCCCTCATAGGCAAACAGTTCTTCCTCTCCGGTACGCTCATCCTTGAGAAAAATTCGCACCCCACTGTTTAAAAACGCAAGCTCCCGGAGCCTTTTTCCCAATACATCGTAGTGGAAAGCGATGTTGCTAAAGGTTTCGGGCGAGGGTGTAAAACGCACTGCGGTGCCCGTATCCGGCGTCTCACCGACAACTGCCAGAGGCGCTTGGGGCACGCCGTGGGCGTAAGTCTGCTCAAATAATTGACCTTTGCGACGAATAGTCAGCTGCAGGGTTGAGGAGAGCGCGTTGACTACGGAGACCCCCACACCATGAAGTCCGCCCGATACTTTGTAGGTGTTGTCGTCAAACTTACCGCCGGCATGAAGGACCGTCATGATCACCTCGGCGGCAGAAACGCCCTCTTCGTGCTGCTCCGTCGGTATGCCTCTGCCATTATCAGAGACGGATACCGATTCGTCAGGATGAATCACGATATCAATCTGGCTGCAATGGCCGGCAAGCGCCTCATCGATGCTGTTATCGACCAGCTCAAAAACCATGTGGTGCAGGCCAGTGCCATCGTCAGTATCGCCAATATACATGCCGGGGCGCTTCCGCACGGCGTCAAGCCCCTTGAGCACCGTTATGCTCGAGGAGTCGTAGTCCCTCGGGGACGTGTCACTGACATTGTCTTCAGCCATGCGGTCTACACCTTTCGTCTCATACGTCTATTTGTTTGTGTTGTGTCTTGCTTGTATTGGGCCTGTCTTTTTGTCACGTCTTGTTGCGACCATTAAAGCCTTCCTGCGCTAAGTCACCGCGTTGTCGCCAAGACCGCCCGTGCTAGCAGCGGGTCGCCGCTCTCGGCGTTACGCCGAAACAACCCCCTGTTCCACGTGGAACAAACTTATCGGCTCTTCGCCCCAGGCCCGCTCTAACGAAGCGCGATCCACGGCGGTCATAATCACCTGACGCCCGCCCCTTAACTGGGCGCATACGCTCTTACAATGTGCCTCATCAAGCTCTGCCGGCAGGTCGTCGACCAAATAAAGAGGCGGCACCTTGGAGGCCTCCTCGATAATCTGCCCTTGTGACAACTTCAACGTCACCAACAACAATTTCATTTGGCCCCGCGACAGCACCTCCGACGCGGCAGACGAGCCAGCACTAAACCGCAGATCTGACCGATGCGGCCCCACCTGAGTAAAGCCCTGAGCCGCATCGCTCTGGGCGTTTTTTTCCAAAACGATCTCGAGAGGCTCTCGCCGATCCCATCCCGCTCGAAAAGTCATCTCAACCTTATCCAGGTCTGTCGATATGGCCGGGGCTATCATTTTAAGCTTTTCCGCGTAGCGCTCGACTGCGCTCAGCCGCACTTCAGTCAAACGCTCGCCCGCCTCTGCCAGCTCTTGGCGCCACGCCTTGTCGGAACTCAGTATACCACGCCGCAACCCGCTATTTCTCTGTCGTAAGGTCTGCGCGTAGCGCCGCCACAGCGCCAGAAACGATTGTTCTACGTGGAACAGTGTGCCATCCAGCAGACGGCGGCGCCCCTCTGGCGCGCCCGTCAACAGGCTCAAGCCTTCGGTATCCAGCAAAACCAACGGCAGTTGCTGGGCGAGGTCAGACAAAGAGGGGACCGCCTCGCCATTTACCTTGGCGCGAACGAGCCCGTCCCGGTGCTTCTCTATTCCCATAACAAAGGGTCGGCCGCCTCTGACCACCCGGCCAACGATACGGCAAGAGGGCGCATCGTGCTGGATCACCGGTTTGGATCGGTGAGTGCGGAAAGACCGGCCCACACCAAGCAAGTGGACAGCCTCTAGAAAGCTGGTTTTCCCAGAGCCATTAGCGCCAAAAAGGGCTATCGCGCCGCCCCCAAGGCTAACCTCCACATTGGAAAGATTGCGGACCCGGGTAATCTCTAGGTGCTCGAGCATTCAGCTGAAGCAAGCAGCCTACAGACGCATCGGCATCACGACATAGAGTCTTTCTGGCTCATCATCCGCGGGCGGCAGCGCATGCTCCAGCAACGCTGAACTGGCTTCGTCTGACAGGCAAAATCGCACTTGCGTCTGGCTAAGGGCAGACAGCACATCCAGCAGATAACTGACATTAAAGCCGATCTCAATCTCTGCGCCGCTATACTCCACACCCACCACCTCTTCTGCCTGCTCCTGCTCAGGATTGTTGGCGGTAATATCCAGGCTGTCCTGCGAGAGCCGCAGCCGCACGCCGCGGTATTTTTCGTTGGAAAGAATCGCTGTGCGGGTGAAGGCCTGCTTGAGCTCCGCTCGGTCCCCCACTACCGACTTGTCGGGATTTTTCGGGATTACGCGCTCATAATCCGGGAACTTGCCGTCAACTAGCTTAGAGGTAAAGGTAAACTGCTCGGTAATTGCCCGGATATGGTTGGTGCCAATGGAGAGAGAAACAGAGGCGCCCCCCTCTAGTAGACGCGAGAGCTCCAGCACGCCTTTACGAGGAATAATCACGCCCAAATCCGCCGCATCTACCCGCGTAGGAGCGGTCGCTAGCGCCAATCGGTGCCCGTCTGTCGCAACCACCCGCAACCTGCCGCCCAGCACCTCAAAATACAAGCCGTTTAAGTAGTAGCGCACGTCCTGCTGCGCCATCGCAAACGCCGTGCCCTCGATCAGCTGCTTAACCAGCGATTGCTGCATCTCTAGGGTGGTATCGCCCGCATTGGCATCCACCGTGGGGAAATCCGCAGCGGGTAATGTGGACAACGTGAACCGGCTCCGCCCTGCTTTCACCGTAGCCTTGCCCGACTCAACAGAAAATTCTATATTAGAACCCTCTGGCAAGGACTTGCAGATATCAACGAGCTTTCTTGCAGGCACAGTCACCTCGCCGTCGACCCCCGGCGCCTCTATGTCCAATCGGCCAACGAGCTCGACCTCAAGGTCGGTCCCGGTTAAGGACAGTCTAGACCCGTCGAGGGCGATTAATACGTTCGAGAGAATCGGCAGGGTCTGCCTTCTTTCCACCACTCCCGCTACCAAATTCAATGGTTTGATCAGCGTGTCACGGGCAATCGAGAATTTCATGTTATCGGGCTCTAATTAACAGACTATGAACGGGGCGGTGCTGGCAGGTTATGCCAACGCCGCATCATGTCGTCAGCGACCGGAGCAGATTCTGATAATCCTCACTGATATCAGAGCTCAGATCCCGCAACTCCTTTATCTTACGGCATGCGTGCAGCACTGTCGTATGGTCTCGGCCACCAAAAGCGTCTCCAATTTCGGGAAGGGAATGCTGTGTCAACTCTTTTGCAAGCGCCATCGCGACCTGCCGCGGCCTGGCACCACTCCTGTTCCGCCGCTTGGACATTAAGTCAGCCACTTTGATCTTGTAATACTCCGCAACCTTCCGCTTGATGTTGTCCAATGAAACCTGCTTGTCTTGCAGCGCTAGCAAATCCTTTAGGCTATCCTTAATGAGCTCAATATCAAAAGGGCGGCCCGTAAAATTGGCGCTGGCAATCACCCGCTTAAGAGCGCCTTCTAACTCCCTGACGTTAGAGCGAATCCGTTGGGCGATAAAAAAAGCGGCGTCTGGGGAGAGAGCGATATGGCTTTGTTCTGCTTTTTTCATAAGTATCGCCACACGCGTCTCGAGGTCAGGTGGCTCAACCGCTACCGTCAGCCCCCAACCAAACCGCGATTTTAAACGTTCCTCAACACCCTCAATTTCCTTCGGGTAGCGGTCACACGTCAGAATCATTTGCTGCCCACCTTCGAGCAACGCGTTAAAGGTATGAAAAAACTCTTCTTGTGACCGGTCCTTGTTGGCAAAAAACTGAATATCATCAATCAATAATGCATCAACAGACCGGTAAAACCGCTTGAAGTCATTGATGGCGTTGAGCTGCAGGGCCTTAACCATGTCGGCCACGAAACGCTCGGAATGGAGATAAACAACTTTTGCGTCTGGGTTTTTTCGGCGCATGGCGTTTCCCACCGCATGCATCAGATGAGTTTTGCCCAACCCCACGCCGCCATAGAGAAACAGCGGGTTATATGATGCACCTGGGTGTTCTGCCACTTGTTGCGCTGCCGCAAGCGCCAACTGATTGCTTTTTCCCTCGACAAATCGCTCAAAAGTATAGCCCTCCACGAGGCTAGAGGACGCCACCAATGCCGCGGGAGCGGGGGCGGGCCTCACTACAGCCGCCCCTTCCTGTGTCGGCTTCATGCTGGGCTGCCGATCACTGGAAAAAGCGACGCTCGGTGCCACAGCAACATCCCCTGCGACCGTGACTGAAACCTGCGCAACTGCGGGGGACACCACGTCCATCAGGTAAGCAGAGATCATCGGCACATAACGCTCGACGACAAAATCGCGAATAAATCGATTTGGGGCTGACAACATCAACCCGGACTCACACCATTCCGCCTGAAGGGGCCGAATCCAGGTATTAAATTGCTGTTGTGGGATCTCGCCGCCCAAGCGGTGCAAACAGTGCTGCCAGGGGTTAGTCACCGGCTGAGGAATTGCCAACGCTAATGCTCCTTAAATCGTCATTTTTTACTGTTATTGCACATCATCTGGATGGATCGATGACGCCGAGCACCCGCGGTGATTAATACAAATATCGGCTCCCCACGCACAGCGCGCGATCGAGCAGAGCAGCGTAGTTATCCACACCGCTGCAGCCTTATCAACCTGTTTTTTTTATCTACTTATCAATGGCTTAGTTGTTTTTTCCGCGCTTACAAAACAAGCGGCGCATTTGCAAGAAAAACTTTTTTGGGCTGTGGATAACCTGTTTGCAAGTTTGGGTTAAGTTGTGGCTTTTTGCCATCAGCGCTTGACTGGTGGCAGCGCAGGCGGGCTGCCTGTAAGCGCTCACTAACTGTGCAGCCTCGCTGTGACTGGGCGTCGCCTCTCTGTCACATCCCGGCGTGATATCTGAGGGAGTGGCGAAGGCAGTGGACGATAAAAAGCGATGGCTACACATCAACACAAGCAAACCTGGAATCTCGAATGTTGCCAACGGGCCCCTCCGCACCTATAATCCGCGCCCCCTAGGCGGGGTAGCGTGAAACCGTAACGCGATTCAACACTCGGTACATCCCCAGCAGACAACTTGTAGGTAGGTCCACACCATGAAGCGTACATTCCAGCCCAGTGTTCTGAAAAGAAAGCGCGCACATGGTTTTCGCGCGCGCATGGCCACAAAAAACGGTCGGCAAGTCTTGGCCCGCCGCAGGGCTCGCGGGCGTCGCAAGCTCTCTGCATAAGCAGCGCTTGGCGGGGTACTCATTTGTGGCCCATGCGAAAGTTTCCCGCTACCGCCAGGCTCTCTGAGCCGCAGCAATTCACCGGCGTTTTCAATGCCCCGCAAATTCGTGTCAGCACACGAGCATTTTTGGTGCTGGCAACACGTTCTCCTGCAACGCAATCCAGAATCGGCATTGTTGTTGCCAAAAAAAACATCCGCAAAGCCACCCGGAGAAACCGATTAAAGCGCATCATTAGAGAGCACTTTAGACTGTCCCCCCTTTGCACCCCGCTGGACCTTGTGGTTTTGGCGAGGCATTCAGCTGACGAGCTTTCCAATCCTATGGTTTGGCGAGACCTCGAAAAGCTCTGGCGGGCCGTTAATCAAGAGGCAATAGCTTCGTGAGCTGGCTAACCAGAATTGACCACTGTTTCGCGACGAGCTTGTGTTTGCTCATCCGCGCATATCAGCTCGTGTTAAGCCCTTGGGTGGGGCGTTGGTGCCGTTTTACGCCGACCTGTTCGCAATACGGGATTGACGCACTGAAGACCCACGGTACCCTAACCGGCTGTTGGCTCACCGCTCACAGGGTCATGCGCTGCCACCCATGGTGCACCGGTGGATATGACCCCGTTCCACAACCGCGCCCACATCGTCAACCAAACTAAGAAGGAAAAGATGGATATCCCTCGATATGCTTTGATCGCAGCCAGTGTCTTGCTAGGGCTCATGTTGTTGGGGGAGTGGACGCGTTTTACTGCCGAAGAACAGGCCTCAATGCCGGCGACACCCATTGTCGAATCCATCGCGCGCGAAGATACTTCGTCACTCTCTGCCGCCGCACCCACATTACCGGATAAGCCCCCCCAGGATGACATGCCGAGTAGTGAGGATCTTTTGCAACCTCCCCGCGCCGACGCCTTCAACGCGGCAGCCACTGCAAGTTCATTGGTCAATGTCAGGACCGACGTGCTCGATATTGTGATCGACCTGGAAGGGGGTGATGTCGTGGGCGCGGCGTTCCGAGATTATCCAAAAACCCTCGACGATCCTTCTGACCCCTTTGTACTTTTGGAGAGGAATGCGCAAAGAATCTATGTCGCACAATCCGGCCTGGTTGGACCCGACGGCATCGATCAGACAGTGCGCGCTTCATACCGCACAAAGCAGGCTGCTTATGAACTGAACAATGAAGATGCCCTTTCCGTCGAGTTGCGCTTTCGCGACGCTAATGGTGCCGTCGACGTAGTCAAACGTTTTCGCTTTGAACGGGAAAGTCACAGCATTCTGATCGAACACCAAATACGCAACGTTGCCGATCGTGTCGTTGAGCTCACTCCCTTTGCGCAAATCAAAAGAGACAGCTCGCCAGCGCCATCCGACAACAATTCGGGTATGGGTATGCGCCCGTTCCTAGGCTCCGCACTCACACACACTGAACAGCGGTTCGAAAAATTCGATTTTGAGGAAATGGCCGAGAACCCGTTCAAAGCCGATTTGGAAGGGGGCTGGGTCGCAATGCTGCAACACTACTTTGTCAGCGCATGGGTGCCCAATGCAACAGAAACACATCGCTTTCGAACACGCCACACTAACAATGGCTTCAATATTATTGGCTACACCGGGCCCGCCCTGAGACTTGCGCCCGGAGAAACAACCACCGTGACCAATACGCTCTACGTCGGCCCGAAAAATCAGGCGGTTCTTTCTGACCTTGCACCGCACCTTGATTTGGTTGTCGATTACGGTTGGCTGTGGTGGATTGCGCAACCGCTTTTTTGGTTGCTCACTCTCATCCAGTCCGCGGTTATTAACTGGGGCGTCGCCATTATCATTTTGACGCTGTTTGTGAAGCTAGCGTTTTTTCAGCTGTCAGCGGCAGGCTACAAGTCCATGGCGAGAATGCGCAAAGTACAGCCTCGCATCATGGCCATTCGAGATGAATATGCCAACGACAAAGCCAAACAGTCGCAGGCAATGATGGAGCTTTATAAGAAAGAAAAAATTAATCCGCTGGGTGGATGCTTCCCGATCCTTGTGCAAATGCCGGTGTTCATCGCCCTTTACTGGGTGCTGATGGAGTCGGTTGAACTGCGACAAGCCCCGCTTGCACTGTGGATAAAGGATCTGTCAATGATGGATCCGTACTTTGTTTTGCCTATTCTGATGGGGGCGAGCATGTACTACATGCAAAAGCTGAATCCCGCGCCACCAGATCCCATGCAAGCAAAAATCATGCAATGGATGCCCATCGTCTTTACCTTTTTCTTCCTGTGGTTTCCCGCTGGCTTGGTGCTCTATTGGCTTTGCAATAATCTGCTGTCGATGGCGCAGCAATACATTATCAATCGACGTATTGAGAGCGGCAGTCTCTAGCGCGCTCATGGATCAGCACTCCAGCCTGATCGACAGCGCTGCACTAGACCAAGATACGATTGCAGCCATCGCTACCCCTACCGGAAGGGGAGGCCTGGCGATTATCAGGCTTTCTGGACCTGACGCGTGGTCCATCACCCAGCGCTTGTGCGGACGCACCGTGCAGGCTCGCACACCCTCACTCCGTACGTTTGCGCATCAGGATGCCGTGATTGACCAAGGACTGGTACTGCTATTTAAAGGGCCAAACTCGTTTACCGGCGAGGACGTCGCCGAATTCCACTGCCATGGTGGAGTGGTCGTCTCTGCCATGCTGCTCAATGCCTGTTTAAGCTTGGGTGCCCGCATGGCACGTCCGGGGGAGTTTTCGGAACGGGCATTCATGAACAACAAGCTTGACCTCGCCCAAGCAGAGGGTTTGGCTGACCTTATCGATGCTCCAACCCAACATGCTGCGCGGCAAGCCGCAGCTTCTCTACGCGGGGCTTTTTCCAGCGCCGTCAATGCTGTCAGCGGTGATCTACTCCGGCTCAGAATCCATATCGAGGCAGCCATTGACTTCCCTGAGGAAGAGGTAGACTTTCTGGCGGATAACATCGTTCAGCAGCAACTGACTGCTGCGCTGGACGCCTTGGACACACTCATTATCAATGCCCGACAGGGCGCCCTGATGAGCAAAACCGCGAAAATTGTGCTCACGGGAAAACCCAATGTGGGAAAAAGCAGTTTGATGAACCAATTAGCGCGCGACGCGGTCGCCATTGTCACCGACTTGCCAGGTACTACCCGTGACGTCATCAAGCAAACCATCAGTCTCGGCGATATCGCTTTTGAATTTTCTGACACAGCAGGGATCAGGAATGCCGCCGACATTATCGAACAGGAGGGCATTCATCGCGCCCAACAGGAATTGAAACTCGCTGATCTGATCATTGACGTTGTGGACGATACCAAGGCAGACAATAGAGAGGAGAGGGTTGACCGGGGCGTACCCACTATCCGGGTTCTCAATAAAATTGATCTGTCCAACCGCGCTGCCGGCGAACAGTCTTCTGCTGTCGTCACAACGATCGCTGTATCAGCAGTGACAGGTGAGGGCATCAGTACTCTCGAAACAGCGATTCTCTCCAAACTCGGTCTCTCCGCTTCCACCTTGGCGACACCTTACAGTGCCAGAGAACGCCATGTGTCCATACTGCGGACCACCAGCGAAATACTCCGAAATGCCATTCAGCAGTTCAACCAAACCGGTGCGGGTGAAATTTTGGCGGAAGATCTGAGGCGAGCCCACAACGCCTTAGGTGAAATCACCGGCGTCATAGGGGCCGACGACTTACTGGGAGAAATTTTTTCCTCTTTCTGCATCGGAAAATAACGGTAACCTGAATACATTTAAACCTTTTGACCGAAAAATCGGCACTAAGATAGACGACGCTCAACACAGTAAGCCTGGTGATTCACAGTCTGCTCACAGATTGTCTACAACCTTTCGTTCACTGAGGAGTCATCCGCCGACATCGTTACAAGACCTGTGAGCAACAGACAACACTATCCGCTAATAGGCTGTGGACGAGTTTTTACACTTCCCATTCGCGTCATTTATCCACGGTCTACCCCCGCCAACAACAGGGGTTTTGACTGGCTTTTCCATACAGATGAAAATACGCAAATAATTGTTTTTATTATAATTTATTCACTTATCCCGTAAAAAAACCCCCTTAATAACAACAGTATTTAAATACTCTTCATATAAAGATAATTTATTAATATTGGCATTAAAGACAGTCATTCTTCGACAGATACCCACTATCACCACAGAGATTAGTTCATCGCAGGCTCAACCGCGTTTATAATCTGCGCCCGCCATCATTCGGTAGCCACAACCCAATGCACCACCCACACCATTACGACGTCATCGTCATTGGCGGAGGACATGCGGGTACAGAAGCGACGCTGGCTGCTGCGCGGCTTGGTGCCCGTACGCTCCTCATTACTCACGCTATCGATACACTCGGCCAGATGTCCTGCAATCCGGCAATTGGAGGGATTGGTAAAAGCCACTTGGTTCGAGAAGTGGATGCCATGGGTGGCGTTATGGCTCGCGCCACGGATCTGTCGGGAATCCAGTTCCGGGTCTTAAACGCAAGAAAGGGACCTGCGGTGCGGGCGACGCGAGCACAAGCTGATCGCGTGCTTTATCGACAGGCTATCCGCAAAGCCCTTGAAGACGCCGAAAATGTCCAAATTTTTCAGGATGCCGTAGAGGACATTCAAATTACAGGCGATGCGGTGTCAGGTGTCGTTACACGCACTGGTATCGTCTTCGCCGCTAAAGCCATCGTGCTGACGGCAGGAACCTTCCTTAATGGCAAAATGCATGTGGGTGAATCCCACGCGCCGGGTGGCCGCATGGGTGATGCTGCATCCCTCGGTCTCGCTGACCGCCTTCGTGAAGTGTGTCCGAGAGTCGGAAGACTCAAAACGGGAACACCGCCTCGTATCGACGCCAGGTCTGTCAATTTTTCCTTGATGGCAGAACAGTGGGGGGATGAGCCCCGGCCGGTGATGTCGTTATTGGGGCGACCTCAAGACCATCCAGAGCAGCGCTGTTGCTGGATTACCCAGACCAACGAAATCACCCACGAGATAATCCGCTCCGGACTGGATCGCTCTCCATTATTCGGCGGGGTGATTGAAGGGGTGGGGCCGCGCTATTGCCCCAGCATAGAAGACAAGATTCATCGGTTTGCGGACAAAACCGCTCACCAGATATTTATTGAACCTGAGGGCCTGACCACACGTGAGCTTTACCCCAACGGTATTTCTACCTCTTTGCCATTTGATATCCAGCTAGCGCTGGTCAGGTCTATCGTCGGATTGGAAAACGCGCATATCACGAGACCCGGATACGCAATTGAGTATGACTATTTTGATCCCCGCGACTTGAAGCACAGCTTGGAAACAAAAACTCTCTCAGGGCTGTTTTTTGCGGGACAAATCAATGGCACAACGGGTTACGAGGAAGCCGCCGCACAGGGATTGGTGGCGGGTATCAATGCTGTTTGCAAACTGAGAGAAGAGGAAGCTTGGGAGCCAAAACGTGACGAGGCTTACATCGGCGTTCTCGTGGATGACCTGGTCACGCTGGGGACTACAGAACCCTATCGCATGTTTACCTCGAGGGCGGAGTATCGGCTTCAACTAAGGGAGGACAACGCGGACCTAAGGCTCACTGAGCAAGGCAAGTCACTCGGTGTTGTTGGCGAGACCCAATGGCGCTACTTTTCGGAGAAGCGAGAAGCGATTTTTCAGGAAAGGCGGCGTCTCGAAACCGAGTATGTGCAGCCCGACTCGGTCGCGGCGAGCAAAATAATGCCTCATCTGTCAAAACCATTGAACCGAGAGTACTCGCTGGCAGACCTCCTCAAGCGCCCTGAAATAACCCCCGAGATACTGTATGAGGCGGTGCCTCCGTCGGATGCGGTAGAACATTCAGTTGCGGAGCAGGTCGCCATTCAACTCAAATATGCGGGTTATATCGATCGCCAACAGCAGGATATATCTCGTTTAAGGAGACATGAGGCCATGGCGATTCCCGGGGATCTTGACTTTTTTGAGGTCGACGGCCTGTCCCATGAAATTTGTCAAAAACTGACTGAAATACGACCTGAAAACTTGGCGCGAGCGGGCAGAATACCGGGCGTGACGCCGGCGGCACTATCCTTGTTATTGGTGTACCTCAAGAAGCGAGCGCTCTCGACGTCGGCTCGTGCAGCCGCGCATGGCTGATCAAGAAGCTGAATTTCTCGACTCCGCTTTGCGTTCAATGAATGTGAATTTGGCTCCTGCTCAGCTAAAAAAGCTCGTGGGATATGTCGATTTACTCGAGCGGTGGAATCAAACATATAACCTCACGGCCATTCGTGACCGCCACGGCATCTTTTTGAGACACGTCCTGGAGAGCTTGGCGGTGCTTCCTTTTATCGGGGGGGCAAATCGGATTGACGTGGGCACAGGTGCAGGCATTCCGGGTATCCCCCTCGCCATCGCGGACGGGGATGGCTGCTACACGCTGATTGACAGCAATGGCAAGAAAACGCGATTTTTAGCGGAAGTGAAAAGACAGCTGGGTTTGACTAACATCCGCATCGAGACCGCGCGCATTGAATCCTGGGTGCCTGATGTTGATTACGACGCGGTGTTAACCAGAGCATTTGCGGACCTGGAAACCACGTTGACCAAAATAGATCACGTGTTGGGCAAACAGGGGTCGCTGTATGCCATGACAACCGATAGCGTGGCCGAAGCTAATACAATGATACCCGAGCATATGCATTTGCAGGACGCAAGGGAATTTAAGGTGCCCGGACAGGATTGGTCTTTTAATGTCATGAAGATTTGTCGAAGCGAAGGCATGACCCTGTGAAGGTTGTTGCGATAGCTAACCAAAAGGGCGGCGTGGGAAAAACCACGACCAGCGTGAACCTTGCTGCCGCCCTTGCAGCGATGGATAAGCGGGTATTGCTGGTTGATCTTGACCCTCAGGGGAATGCTTCGGTGTCGGTGGGGCTCAATAAGGCGGATCTCAAAGCAACAAGCTATGAGCTGTTGGTGGAGCAACCCCCCTTAGCAGACGTGGTCCAATCTTTATCGCAACTGGGCTTGGATGTGGTGCCTGCCAATGGTGATTTGACGGCGGCTGAGGTCGCGCTGCTAGCCGTGGATGATCGAGAAAAGCGATTGAAGCAGGTGCTGCACCGTGGCAGCCCAGATTACGACTTCGTCATTATCGATTGCCCCCCTTCCCTGAATATGCTCACGCTCAATGCACTGGTCGCTGCAGACTCTGTTTTGATCACAATGCAATGCGAGTACTTTGCATTGGAAGGCCTTACTGCTCTGCTCGAGACGATCACGACGATCAATCAAACGGTAAATTCTGCGCTGCAAATAGAGGGGATTTTACGCACGCTTTATGATCCCCGTAATGCACTGACAAACGAGGTGTCAGAACAGTTACATCAGCATTTTGAGGGCCTGGTGTACCGCACAGTGATCCCCAGAAATGTGCGTTTAGCCGAAGCACCAAGTCATGGCCTGCCGGGAATTGTTTATGATCGTCTGGCCAGAGGCGCGACGGCGTACATGGCGCTGGCGGGAGAATTTATGCGCAGACAGGAACACCACCCCGAGGACAATGGTTAATGGTGCAAAAGCGGAAGTTAAATCGGGGCTTGGAAGCGTTACTGGGCGCTGGCGTGATGAGTCAAGCGAAACAGGAAGCCGCGACTGACCCAGCTGATGGCGGGGATGCTGCAGGTCGCATTGGGTCCGCGATGGAGATTCCCATCGAGCATTTGCAGCGTGGAATTTACCAACCCCGAAGGGAGTTCGAACCCGACGCGCTGCAAACCCTGGCGGCAAGCATCGAGGCTCAGGGGATTTTGCAGCCGGTGGTCGTTCGCCCGACTTCCAATCATCGATACGAAATTCTCTCAGGCGAGCGTCGTTGGCGAGCGGCACAGCTGATCGGTTTGGATCGAGTGCCGGTGGTTGTTCGGGACGTTGCCGACGAGGATGCGATTGCGATAGCACTGATTGAAAACATTCAGCGAGAGGATCTGAGTCCAGTAGAGGAGGCGGTTGGCTTAAAGCGATTGCAAGAAGAATTTGGGCTCAGTCAGGAGCAGATCGCCGAAGCCGTTGGTCGCTCCCGCTCAGCGGTTGCCAATAGCCTCCGACTGCTGAATCTCCACAGCGACGTTCAGCGCATGCTGGGTCAAGGCGTCATTGAAGTTGGGCACGCCAAAGTGCTGTTGAGCCTCGATAGTGCTGATCAGTTAAAAGCAGCCCGTCTGGTTGCCAAGCGAGGCCTCTCCGTTAGACAAACGGAAACGCTGGTGAAAAGCTGGCGGTCGGATAAGGCGCCGATACCTCACAAGGACCCCAATGTCAGTCGTTTAGAACAAGACTTGAGCGATCGACTCGGTGCTCGCGTCAGAATTCATCATCAACAAAATGGCCGGGGACGTCTGGAAATCCAGTACGCCACGCTCGACGAGTTGGACGGGATCCTAAAGAAACTGGATTAAAACCTTTGTGTTGAAGGGCCTTAGCCTTTCATCTACACTCCCCCCCGCATAAGAGGGGGGCTGGGTTGAGCTTGGCCAAGCACGCGGTTTCCGGGCCTTTCGCGACGACACGCAAGCGGCTGTTAAAAGCTGTGATGACCACCATGGTGTGCGTCTGCGTGGTAGCGGGGGGTATAGGCGTCAAGGCCGGCGCTCACGTTTCTCTGGACATGGTGCTTGGTGCCATCGTAGTGCTGGCGCCAAGCGGCTGGATGGTGTTGAGCCTGACTTCTGAGCGATCCACCGTCAGCCCCGTTTGGCTTGGGGTGGCGCGATACGGTTTGGCAACTGTGGGCTTTGCGGCCCTCTTTGCTATCAGGCCGACCAGTGATCCTCTGGCGGTGTTGGCGGGGAGCGCAATGGCGTTGTTTCTGCCATCGGCGTTGATAGCAAATAATAAATGGTCCGGCTGATATGGCGGGCGTAGTCGGTAAAGAGAAAGCCTTTTAAGGCGCAGGGAGCATCGCGGTAACAATGGCGGCAAACGGCGACAGTCAGACCGTATCAGAGTATATCGTCCACCATTTGACCAACCTGACCTATGGCAGGTTGCCTGAAGGGTATGAGCGCTATGATGGCAGCGTGGTGCCCGCCGGGGGGCAGTGGACAATGGCTCACGGTGGCGATGAGATAGCGGCGATGGGCTTCAACGCGGTTCACGTCGACTCCATGCTGTGGTCCGTGGGCTTGGGCATTATTTTTTGCTGGTTGTTTCGCCGTGTTGCCGCCCAGGCATCCGCCGGCATTCCCTCCGGGTGGGTCAACTTTGTCGAAATGGTTGTGGAGTTTATTGACGGCACGGTGAAAGACACCTTCCACGGCAAAAACCCGCTGATAGCGCCCTTGGCCTTGACGATCTTTGTTTGGGTTTTTCTGATGAACCTAATGGATTTGATACCCGTGGATCTCATCCCTCATTCCCTAATGTTGGCAGGGGTTGAGTATCAAAAAATTGTGCCTTCGACTGACCCTAATATCACCATGGGCATGGCTATTGGCGTGTTTGTTTTGATGGTTTTTTATTCTGTAAAAGTGAAGGGATTTGGTTTTGTCAAAGAGCTGACCATGAACCCGTTTAACCACCCCCTGTTCATTCCTGTGAATCTCTTCATGGAGGTGGTGGGGTTGTTGGCAAAGCCTTTCTCTTTGGGCTTGCGACTTTTTGGCAACATGTATGCTGGCGAGATGATATTTATTCTGATTGCGGCGTTGTTCAGCGTCGGGCTTTTTTGGCTGTTGCCCGCCGCGTTATTACAGATTGGTTGGGCGATTTTCCACATACTGGTGATCACCCTCCAGGCTTTTATCTTTATGGTTCTGACCATCGTGTACCTCAGCATGGCACACGAGGACCATTGATTTTCACTGTGTACTTTAGGAGACAACCATGGAACTGATTTACGTTGCCGCCGCCATTATGATGGGATTAGGTGGAATGGGCGCTGCTATTGGCGTTGGCATTCTCGGCGGTAAGCTAATTGAGGGGTCTGCGCGGCAGCCTGAGTTAGCGCCGAAGTTACAAGGTACTTTTTTCTTGGGGGCCGGCTTGGTTGACGCGATCCCCATTATTGGCGTGGGCATCGCCATGTACCTGATTTTTGTGGTCGCGGGCTAACAGCCTTCTTTTTTCCGGGGCGCTGAGAATGTGTCCCCAGAACACCACAGGAGCAACGTGTGAATATTAATCTCACTTTGATCGGACAGCTGATTGCGTTCGTTGCCTTTGTCGCGTTTTGCATGCGCTATGTTTGGCCCCCTATCACCGCCGCAATGGCAGAGCGCCAGAGCAAGATCGCAGAAGGCCTTGCTGCTGCGGATCGAGCAGGCCATGACCTTGAGCTGGCGCAGCAGCGAGCTACCGAGCAACTGACGGAGGCAAAGCGTGAAGCCGCGGGGATTATTGAGGCGGCCAACAAGCGAGCGCAGGCAGTCGTGGAGGAAGCCAAACAGGCGGCCATGGTGGAGTCCGAGCGCGTAAAGGCAGCGGCATCCGCTGAAATAGAGCAGGAGCGTGCTCGTGCGCAGGAGCAGCTCATGGCGCAGGTTAGCGCGCTGGCCGTGGCGGGCGCTGAAAAAATTCTCGGTGCCGAGATCGACGCGGACAAGCACGCCGATTTGCTTAAGCACCTCTCAGCCGGATCATAAAGCGTGATAGAGCCGACCACTCTTGCCAGACCTTATGCACGCGCTGCCTTCGAGCATGCGCGCGCGGCAGATCAGCTGGCTGTTTGGAAAGAATCTCTGGTGCAGCTTGCGATATTAACTGCCGATCCCAAGGTGGCCGCCGCGCTCCGAGACCCGGATCAGACGGCAGCACAGCGCGCCGCGACGCTCATGTCATTGCTGGGGGAATCGTTACCACCGGCGGTAGGCAACCTGTTGCACGTTTTGGCCGACAACGGTCGGCTGACATTATTGCCGGAGGTGTCGGCGCTGTTTGAACAGTTTAAGCAGGGTGTGGAAAGCGCGGTAGCGGTTCACGTTACCTCTGCTTATCCGCTCAGCGATGCCGAGGCTGATCAGCTTACAAAATCAATGGAGGCTCAGTTGGCGCGAAGCGTCACTCTGACCTCTGAAACCGACCCCTCATTGTTGGGAGGGGCTTTTATTCGGGCCAATGATCTCGTTATCGACGGCTCCATTCGCGGCCGGCTTAATAAATTGGCCGGCTCGTTGAATCAATGACAGAGGACTAGTCATGCAGCAGCTCAACCCCTCGGAAATCAGCGATCTCATCAGGCAGCGGATTGACGCGCTTGAAGTCACCTCGCAAGCGACCAATGAGGGCACTATCGTATCGGTTACGGATGGCATTATCCGCATTCATGGCCTCACCGAGGTGCAGTACGGCGAGATGATCGAATTCGAGGGTGGCGTATTCGGTTTGGCGCTCAACCTCGAGCGCGACTCGGTAGGTGCGGTTGTGCTGGGCGATTATAAGCAGCTGGCCGAGGGCCAAACCTGCCGCTGCACGGGCCGAATTCTCGAGGTGCCGGTGGGTCCTGAGCTTCAGGGTCGAGTGGTTGACTCCCTGGGCAACCCGATTGATGGCAAGGGCGCCATCGAGACAACGATGACAGACGCCATTGAAAAAATCGCACCGGGCGTGATCGCCCGCCAATCTGTCGATCAGCCCGTTCAGATTGGACTCAAGGCCATTGATGCCATGGTTCCCATTGGGCGGGGGCAGAGAGAGCTGATCATTGGCGACCGCCAGGTTGGGAAAACCGCGATTGCGGTCGATGCCATCATCAACCAGAAAGGAACAGGCATTAAGTGCATCTATGTCGCGGTGGGGCAGAAGGCGTCATCGGTTGCCTCGGTAGTCCGCAAGCTCGAAGAGCATGGCGCTATGGAGCATACGATTGTGGTGGCGGCCAACGCATCAGACCCCGCAGCGATGCAGTACCTGGCGCCTTTTGCCGGTTGCACGATGGGCGAGTACTACCGCGACCGCGGTGAGGACGCGCTTATTATTTACGATGATCTCTCCAAGCAGGCGGTGGCGTATCGACAAATCTCCCTGCTTTTGAGGCGGCCGCCGGGTCGAGAGGCCTACCCTGGCGATGTGTTCTATCTGCACTCCCGTCTCCTCGAGAGAGCGGCGCGCGTCAATGCGGACTTTGTCGAGCAGTTCACAGATGGCGCGGTAAAGGGCCGGACCGGATCATTGACAGCACTTCCCGTGATTGAGACTCAGGCCGGGGATGTGTCAGCTTTTGTTCCGACCAACGTTATCTCTATTACCGACGGTCAGATCTTCCTAGAGGCAGATATGTTCAACGCCGGTATCCGGCCTGCAATGAACGCGGGGATTTCTGTTTCCCGAGTAGGGGGTGCGGCACAAACCAAGATCGTTAAAAAGCTCTCGGGTGGCATTCGAACAGCCCTGGCGCAATACCGCGAGCTGGCCGCGTTCTCCCAGTTTGCTTCAGATCTGGACGACGCCACCAAGGCGCAGCTGGAGCACGGCGAGCGAATTACCGAGTTGATGAAGCAGAAACAGTACGCTCCCTTGTCCATTGCCGAGATGGGGGTGCTCCTGTACGCCGGCAACGAGGGGCATTTGCAGGATGTAGACGTGGCTAAAATCGGCGATTTTGAATCTGCCCTGCTGAGCTATATGCGCGCTGAATATGCCGAGGTGATGCGCCAGATCGAAGCAGATGGCGACTGGAACGACGAGCGCGAGGGCGCGTTCAAGTCTGCTATCGAAGCCTTCAAGTCTACCCAAACCTGGTAACCTGGCATGGCTGTTGGCAAGGAAATCCGCACCAAGATCTCGAGTATTCAAAGCACTCAAAAGATCACCAGCGCTATGGAAATGGTGGCGGCCAGTAAAATGCGTCGCGCACAGGATCGGATGGAGCTAGGCAAACCCTATGCTCAACGCATGCGTGCCGTTGTGGGACACATTGCCAATGCGACGCCCGAGTACCGCCATGCCTACATGCAAGCGCGGGAGGTGAAGCGTGCGGGCTATATTATTGTCTCGACCGACCGTGGACTGTGTGGTGGCCTGAACATTAATTTGTTCAAAGCGGCTATTCAATCGATGCGAGCGCAGCAGGATAACGGCGTCGAAGTCGAGTTGTGCCTGGTAGGCGCCAAAGCGGCGGGGTTTTTCGCCAGTGTGGGCGGCAATGTCACGGCATCTGTCAGAGACCTTGGTGAGGAGCCATCGATTGAGGACCTCATTGGCGGCGTTAAGACGATGCTCGATGCCTACACGGAAGGCCGCATTGATGCCCTGTTTCTAGCGGGCAATGATTTCGTGAACACGATGACCCAGGCGCCGCAGGTGGATCAGCTGTTGCCGTTGAAGCCCGAGGACAACGCTTCGCTCTCTCACCACTGGGACTACATTTATGAACCCGATGCGCGGGAACTGCTCGATGCTTTGATGATTCGTTACATCGAATCTCTGGTGTATCAAGCGGTGGTGGAGAATGGGGCCTGTGAGCAGGCGGCCCGAATGATTGCGATGAAGAACGCCACCGACAATGCCGGTGAGCTGATTGACGAGTTGCAGCTGGTTTACAACAAGGCCAGACAGGCGGCGATTACACAAGAGCTATCAGAAATAGTGGGCGGTGCCGCGGCCATCGGCTAGTGCGCTTGACCCCAAAGATGCAAGTGGCGAAGCGTTCGTCACACCCGTTTTGAAATGAGGACCGAAAAATGAGTAGCGGAAAGGTCGTACAGGTTATTGGCGCGGTGATTGATGTGGAGTTTCCCCGCGACAGTGTGCCCCAGGTGTATGACGCACTGACAGTCGCTGATAAGGGTTTGACGCTCGAGGTGCAGCAGCAACTGGGAGACGGTGTGGTACGGGCCATTGCTATGGGGCCTTCTGAGGGCGTCAGTCGAGGTCTCAGCGTTGACAACACTGGCGCGCCCATATCGGTGCCTGTGGGAACAGAGACCCTCGGCCGGATCATGGACGTTTTGGGTAATCCCATTGACGAGAAGGGCCCAATTGGCGAGAAGGAGCGTGCGGCCATTCACCGCGCGGCCCCTACTTATGAGGAGCTGTCGGCATCTGACGAACTGCTGGAGACGGGTATCAAAGTTATCGACCTGGTCTGCCCTTTTGCCAAGGGCGGCAAGGTGGGCCTGTTCGGCGGCGCAGGCGTGGGCAAAACCGTCAACATGATGGAACTCATTAACAATATCGCTACCGAGCACTCCGGTCTCTCGGTATTTGCGGGAGTCGGCGAAAGAACTCGAGAAGGCAACGACTTCTATTACGAAATGCAGGAGTCGGGCGTTGTCAACGTTGAAGAAATGGAAAAGTCCAAAGTAGCGATGGTTTATGGCCAGATGAACGAGCCACCGGGCAACCGGTTGCGCGTTGCTTTGACCGGGTTGACCATGGCGGAGCGGTTCCGCGATGAAGGCCGCGACGTCCTGTTGTTTGTTGATAACATTTATCGATACACCCTCGCTGGAACAGAGGTGTCGGCGTTGCTGGGACGTATGCCCTCCGCCGTGGGGTATCAGCCGACCTTGGCGGAAGAGATGGGTGTTTTGCAGGAGCGCATCACCTCTACCAAGACAGGCTCAATTACATCCATTCAGGCGGTCTATGTACCCGCGGACGATTTGACAGACCCCTCACCAGCCACGACGTTCGCCCACCTTGACTCTACCGTGGTGCTGAGCCGGGATATTGCCGCGAAAGGTATTTATCCCGCGGTTGATCCACTTGATTCCACGTCCAGGCAACTCGATCCGCTGATTATTGGTCAGGAGCATTATGAAGTGGCCCGGGGTGTCCAGACCGTGTTGCAGCGTTACAAGGAGCTGAAAGACATCATTGCCATCTTGGGTATGGACGAACTCTCTGAGGAAGACAAGCTCATCGTCGCCCGTGCGCGAAAAATCGAGCGATTCCTGTCACAGCCCTTCAGTGTGGCAGAGGTTTTCACCGGATCTCCCGGCATTTACGTTTCTTTGAAGGACACCATTGCCGGCTTCAAGGGCATTCTTGCGGGGGACCACGACCAGTTACCCGAACAGGCTTTTTATATGGTGGGCTCCATCGAGCAAGCGGTGGAGAAGGCCGCCAAGCTCTAGGGCGCTGCGGGGACTGAGAGATGGCGATGACCCTACACTGCGACATTGTCAGTGCTGAGGCGCAAATATACTCGGGGCTGGTAGAGCTTCTGGTTGCTACCGGTATCGAGGGAGAGCTCGGGGTCTGTTATGGACATGCGGCGCTGCTAACGCGTCTCATTCCTGGCCCCATTCGCATTGTTGAGCAAGGCGGGACTGAGCAGGTGTACTACGCCTCAGGGGGTTTTATCGAGGTGCAGGGCGACGTCGTTACTGTGCTGGCAGATACCGCCGTGCGAGCAGATGACATTGACGAGGCCGCTGCCGAAATTGCGCGAAAGGACGCCGAGGAGACGCTGGCTAACCAGCAAGGTGAAATCGATTACGGGCGAGCTTCTGCGCAACTCGCCGAGGCGACCGCACAGCTGGCAACCCTGCGTAAGGTCAAAAACCGCGCTGGCCGCGGGTAAGCCTGAGAATATCCCCTTTTTTCAGGTGTTTATTGGGCCTTTGGCCTTTCCATGCTTGCAAAAAGTGTGGCGGTCATCATCATGTGGCCAACATCGTCGTCTCATAACCGGGCGTCTCTATGCTTGAGGTCATCATTCTGGCTGCTGGCCACGGTAGCCGCATGCAGTCCAGTACAGCCAAGGTACTCCATTTATTGGCTGGCCAGCCATTGGTCTGTCACGTTGTGCGTGCCGCCCGGCAATTGGGCGCCAGCCGCATTCATGTGGTGGTGGGTCACGATGCCGACGCGGTGCAAGGGGCCGTCGCAGCCCCCGATGTGCAGTGCCATCTTCAGCAGCAGCAACTGGGCACGGGGCATGCGGTGCAACAGGCGATTGATGCCTGTGGAGCCGACAGTACCGTTCTGGTGCTGTTTGGGGATGTCCCTCTGATACAGGCCGAGTCGCTGGGCCCAGTGATTTCGGCCGCGTCCTCGGGGTTGGCCGTGCTGTCTTCCCATCTTGCAGAACCGGCGGGTTATGGGCGAGTACTGCGGGATGACGCGGGCAGCTTTAAGGCGGTGGTGGAGGAGCGGGATGCTACCCCAGAGCAAAAACAAATCTGCGAAGTGAACACCGGGGTTTTGGCGGCTCCTGCCGCAGTCTTTCACCAATACCTGAACAGAGTCACCAACGAGAATGCCCAAGGTGAGTATTACCTGCCGGATGTCCTGAAACTCGCCGCGGAAGAAGGCGCAACGGTGACCGTGGTGTCGTCAGATCAGCCGCTGAATTGCTTGGGTGTCAACACACCGCAGCAGCTTGAGGCGCTCGAGCGCCTGCATCAAAGCGCATTGGCAGATCAGCTGATGTCTCAGGGGGTGTTGGTTGTCGATCGTTCTCGCCTCGATATTCGCGGCGTTTTGCACTGTGGTCGCGATGTGCGAATCGACGTGAACACGGTTTTTGAGGGAACGGTCTCCCTCGCTAGCGGCGTTTCCATTGGCGCGAACTGTATGATTTTGAATAGCCACATTGGAGAGGGCGCGCAGATACATCCTTTTACCCATATCGAGGGCGCAGAGATTAGAGCGGGCGCGAGCGTGGGGCCCTTCGCCCGTATTCGCCCCGGCACCGTGATCGATGAAGAGGCGAAGGTTGGCAATTTTGTAGAGATTAAAAATACCCATCTAGGACGGGCGGCGAAAGCGAGCCATCTCGCTTATCTGGGTGACGCGGATGTGGGTGAGCACAGCAATGTGGGTGCTGGCACGATTACCTGCAACTACGATGGCGCCAACAAATATCGCACGGTGCTGGGTGAGTCGGTGTTCGTTGGGTCCAACAGCACACTGGTTGCACCGGTGACCATCGATTCCGGCGGTTTTGTCGCCGCGGGCTCTACAATCACCGATGATGTCAAACCGGAGCAATTGGCAGTGGCGAGAGGCAGGCAGCGCAACGTGGACGGCTGGCGGCGGCCGGCCAAAGCCGAGGACGCTGATTAATGTGTGGCATTGTCGCGGTGACAGCGCGCAGGGATTGCACGGAGATTCTGTTGGAGGGCCTCAGGCGGCTCGAATATCGCGGTTATGACTCTGCGGGTCTGGCGCTGATCGACCGTAGCGGCAACCTACAGAGCCACAAACGCCAAGGCCGTGTTTCTGCGTTGGAGGCAGCCCAACTTGATGCGCCTATTCGGGGCGGCGTGGGGATTGCACACACCCGCTGGGCCACCCACGGTGAGCCCTCGGTGGCAAATGCGCATCCCCATATTGCCGCAGAGCGTATCGCTGTTGTTCACAACGGCATCATAGAAAATCACGCTGAGCTGCGAGAGCCCCTCGAAGCGGCAGGGTGCGCGTTTCTCTCCGAAACCGATACCGAAGTGGCGGCGCATTTGATTGCTCGGGCGCTTGAGCAGGGCAATGATTTACTTCGGGCAGTCACAGAATCCGTCCAACAACTGGAAGGCGCTTACGCTCTGGCTATTATTGACCGGCTGGCACCGGATAGGGTCATCGTAGCGCGACAGGGCAGTCCACTGGTTGTGGGCGTAGGGATTGGCGAACATTTTGCGGGCTCCGACACCCTCGCGCTGAAGTCCGTTACCGACACCTTCGTCTATTTGGAAGACGGGGACATCGCCGAGCTGACAGCGGACAGCTTCAGCATCTTCAATGCCGCTGGGGAAAAGGTGGATCGCGCCCTGACCCGCCTGGCATTGCAGGCAGATGAGGATGATCTGGGTGAGCACGAGCACTACATGCTCAAAGAGATCCACGAGCAACCTGCGCGCCTTCGAGACACGGTTGGTTCGGGTCTGCCCCACGATGCCCTGTTTGGGGCGAGCGCAGCGGAACTGTTTTCTCGTGTGGCGGCGGTGCAAATTCTGGCCTGTGGCACCAGTTATCACGCCGGGCTTGTGGCGCGTCACTGGATCGAGTCCATCGCAGGCTTGCCTTGCCAGGTAGAGGTTGCCTCCGAATACCGATACCGAGACTCCGTAGCGCTACCTGACACACTAGTGGTGGGCATCTCCCAATCTGGAGAGACGGCCGATACGCTGGCCGCATTGCAGCACGTGGATGCTGATCGGGTTTTGGCCCGCCTTGCCATCTGTAACGTGGACCACAGCGCCATGGTGCGTGAGTGTGAGCTGGTTTATTTGACTCAAGCAGGCGTCGAAATTGGCGTTGCATCAACCAAGGCATTTACGACGCAATTAGTGGCCCTGCTCAGCCTCACGGTGTGTCTTGCGCGACATCATTCGCCAACGGGGTTAGCAGAGACCGAGATTGCCACGGCGTTGCAGGAAATTGAGCCCACTGCTGCACGGGTGCTGGAGCAGGATAGTCTTATCAAGGCGTTGTCCCAGCGATTCACCAATAAACATCACGCCCTCTTTTTGGGGCGGGGTATTTATTACCCGATAGCGCTGGAGGGCGCGCTGAAGCTCAAGGAAATTTCTTACATTCACGCCGAGGCCTACCCCGCTGGAGAACTCAAACACGGCCCTCTGGCACTGGTGGACGAGGATATGCCGGTTGTCGCAGTCGCGCCTGACGACCGCCTGATGGAGAAGCTGCGCTCCAATCTTGAGGAAGTGCGCGCCCGTGGCGGCCAGCTGTTTGTTTTTGCCAGTGAAAATGCCGGTTATGAATCGGGGCTCGGCTGCGAGGTACTAGCACTGCCCGCTTGTAGCCCGCTGGCGGGTCCTATTGCCTACACGATAGCGCTACAGTTGCTCTCCTATCACGTGGCCGTGGCCAAGGGCACGGACGTTGACAAGCCCCGAAACTTGGCCAAAAGCGTCACAGTTGAGTAGCAGGTGCACCGCCAATAAAGGTAGCGCTGCGCCCTGAATTTAGTCGGGGTTGGCTGCCTTGTAGGCGCGGATGGCGGCATTAAAGTCAGCGGCGACCTGCTCTTCGCGTGATACCGCGGCGTTATAGTCAGCGGCTGCGAGTGCGTAACGCTCTTGGGCGCCCTCGTCGCCCTCGTCGACCAAATTCTGTTCCGCTGTCATTTGTTCATCCACACAGGCCAAATACTCTGCATTGGATGCCTGAAAAGTTTTGACGTCGGTTTGTGCGGCGATCATATCTTCCAGTGTGGCACCTTCGCCATCGGGTACAGCGGGGGTGGCGGGTGCATCACAGGCGATGGCAGCGCTCATCGGCAGAGCCGTCAGGCTCAGTGTTAACAAGGCAGTTCGGATTTTCATATGGATTCCTTATTTAAAGCGATGGTTACAGCAACGTCATTCAAGTAGGGATTCTTGTCAATGACCCTTACCCGCCCCAACAATGCTGCGACCCCTGTGAGACGTTTATACCAACGAAAGCGGCGTGAATAAACCGCTTATAAAAAGTGCTGTGGCAGTATTTTCTCTGGAGATAAGGCGCATTCCGGTACACTGAAGGTATGGATGTCTCCGATATTTTGAATCCGCTTAACACCGCTCAGCGGGAGGCCGTAACGTCCTCTAGGGGCAATTTGCTGGTGCTGGCAGGTGCCGGATCTGGCAAGACTCGCGTGTTAGTCCATCGCATCGCCTGGTTGATCCGCGCAGAGGGGTTTTCTGCCCACTCTGTGTTGGCCGTGACCTTTACCAACAAAGCGGCGAGGGAGATGCGGGGTCGGATCGAAGACATGCTGCAAATGCCCACCCACGGGCTTTGGGTGGGCACCTTTCACGGCCTCGCACATCGGTTGCTCAAGTCTCATTGGCAGGAGGCTGGCTTGCCCCAGCAGTTTCAAATTTTGGACAGCGACGATCAGCTGCGCGTGGTGAAACGTATTTGTCGCGAGTTGGATCTCGACGAAGCCCGGTGGCCACCGAAGCAAGCCCAGTGGTTTATCAATGGGCAGAAGGATGAGGGGCTGCGTGCCCGCCATGTAGAGGCACCCGAAGGCGACCTGTATGCGAAAACCATGCTGCGTATATACGCAGCTTACGAAGAGACCTGTGAACGTGGCGGGTTAGTGGATTTCGCGGAACTTTTACTTCGCGCCCACGAACTCTGGCTGAAGTCGCCGGAGACCCTGGCGCACTATCAACAACGATTTAAAACGATTCTGGTCGACGAGTTTCAGGACACCAATACGATTCAGTATGCCTGGCTACGCGTGCTGGCAGGGCAGACGATCCCGGTAGTGGCCGTGGGTGACGACGATCAATCCATTTACGGTTGGCGTGGTGCGCGAGTCGAAAATATTCAGCGGTTTGCTGAGGATTTTAAGGACACCGCGACGGTGCGGCTGGAGCAAAATTATCGCTCGACGGCCACGATTCTTGACGCAGCCAATGGCCTGATCGCCCGTAACGCGGGTCGTTTGGGGAAGAATCTTTGGACTGATGGCGATCGTGGCGAGCCGATCACGCTGTACGCAGGATTCAACGAGCAGGATGAGGCGCGCTATATCGTGGAGCAGGCGGAAAAGTGGTTTGCGGACGGTGAGCCCCGACGATCTATAGCCATCCTTTATCGGTCCAATGCGCAATCCCGTGTCCTTGAGGAAGCTTTGCTTCGGGAGGGCATTCCCTACCGGATATACGGCGGTCAGCGATTTTATGAGCGACTGGAGATTCGCAACGCGCTGGCCTATCTGCGTCTGGCGCAAACCCGCGATGATGATCCGGCTTTGGAGCGGGTTCTGAACACCCCGCCGCGGGGCATTGGCAGCAAGACCGTAGAAAAGCTTCGGGAAGTGGCCCGCTCAGAACAAGTCTCCCTGTGGCGAGCGAGCTGCCTAGCCGTGGAGCGGGATCTGCTTCCCGCCAGGGCCCTTACCGCCCTGACCAAATTTCAGGCGTTGATCGACGATTTTGACCGCGTGGCCGAGACACTGCCCCTGAATGAATTGACCGAACACGTCATCGCGATATCCGGGCTACTTGACTATCACCGCGCCGAGAAGGGAGAGCGCGGACAAGCGCGCGTAGAGAACCTGCAGGAACTGGTTACCGCCACCCGGTTGTTTGAACCCGAGGATGAGACGATTTCGCCATTGCAGGCCTTTCTGGACAGTGCCGCACTGGATGCCGGGGAAGGACAGGCAGATCCTTATGAAGACAGCATTCAAATGATGACCCTGCACTCGGCCAAAGGGCTCGAGTTTCCATTGGTGTTTATTGCGGGCATGGAGGAAAACCTCTTCCCTCACCAAATGTCCCTCGAGGAGCCCGGCCGGCTTGAGGAGGAACGGCGTCTGGCTTATGTCGGCATCACCCGCGCCATGAGAAAGTTGGTGGTGACTTACGCAGAAAATCGCCGGCTTCATGGTGGCGATATGTACAACACGCCCTCGCGATTTATCCGCGAGATTCCTGGTGAGTTGATCGAAGAGGTGCGCCTGAACGGTGCCGTGGCGAGACCTCTGGGGTCACTATCCCGCGCCGCTCTGGCAGACCCGCCTCCAGAGGGCATTGATCTGGGCAGGCGCGTGTTGCATCAGGTTTTTGGAGAGGGCGTGATCACTCAATTCGAGGGGCAAGGGAGTAACGCTCGGGTCGAGGTGAGCTTTAGTGAAGGCAGCAAATGGCTCGTGCTTCAATACGCCAACTTGACAGTTTTATGAGGTAACGCCATGCGAGAAAAACAGATATTGCCCGTGGTGGTTGTGGCATTGATCAGTGCGTTGGTCGTTGTGGTGGCGCTTTGGACCCTCGATCGAGTTGATTCATCGCCCGCTGAAGCCTCGCAAAATCCAGTTTCCGGGATGCAACCCTCTACGGATGTTATTGAATGGAAGCTGGTGACCACTTGGCCAAAGGGCTTACCCGGGCTGGGCGCGGCGCCCGAAAATTTTGCGCGCCGAGTCAATGAGGCTTCAGGGGGACGGCTTCGCATTAAAGTCTTTGGCGCCGGAGAGATCGTGCCCGCTTTCGAGGTGTTCGATGCCGTCTCCCGGGGGGTCGCCGAAGCGGGCCACGGCGCTTCTTATTACTGGAAAGGTAAAATACCGGCCGCGGTTTTTTACACGGCGGTGCCCTTTGGCATGACGGCCCAAGAGGCCAATGGTTGGCTCCATTATGGCGGGGGGCTGGCATTGTGGCGCGAACTTTATGCGCCGTTTGGCGTGATCCCCTTCGCGGGGGGGAGCACCGGCGTGCAAATGGCCGGTTGGTTCAACACGCGGCTTGATAGCCGAGAGGACCTTGTGGGGTTAAAAATGCGCATTCCCGGCCTGGCGGGCGAGGTGTTTGATGCCGCCGGGGGTTCCGCCGTCCGCATCGCCGGTGGTGAGGTTTACACCTCCATGCAAACCGGAGTGATCGATGCGGTGGAATGGGTTGGCCCCTACAACGATCGCACGCTTGGGCTCATGGAAGTCGGCAAATATTATTACTACCCGGGATGGCACGAGCCGGGCGCTATGCTGGAGACTATTGTTAATGCCGATGCGCTTGCAGCTCTGCCCGAGGACTTGCAGGCTATTGTCCGCATCGCGGCTCGCGCGACCAACACCGACATGTTGGATGATTTCACCGCCAACAACAGCGAGTCATTGCAAATTCTACTCAGGGACTTTGATACCGAGGTGCTGCCTTTGCCGGATGACGTCATGGACGCCCTTTATGAGCAGAGCCAGATAGCGGTTCAGGCGCTGGTAAACGCAGATCCAATGGCCAAAAAAATTGCTGCATCCTATTTTGTTTTTGCAGAGAAGGTGCGCACCTACCACGAGATTTCCGAGCGCGCCTATCTGAATGGGCGTGATCGCTTGCTGCCGCCAGTTGAGCTTACTGCGGAATAGGCCGTGTCAGCTTGTTTTCGTCGATAGCCACATAGATAAATTCGCCCTCGGTCACCTTGATGGGTTCGCCGCCATGTCGCGCGTTGATCCATACCTCAACCAGAATGCGCACTGAGCTGCGACCTGTCTCGAGTACGTCGCAGTAGCAGCTGACGACGGCGCCGACATGCACGGGGGTTAAAAATGACATCCCCTCGATCGCCACTGTTGCGACTCTTCCCGCGGCGAGCTCAGAGGCCGTGATACTGCCGGCGAGATCCATTTGCGACAGCAACCAACCGCCAAAGATATCGCCATTGGCATTGGTATCTCTTGGCATGGCGATCGTTTGTAAAGCCAATTCACCGTAGGGCAAGGGATTGGCATCGAGCTCTTCGACTGACATGGTAGGCCTTATGGTTGAGTTGACAGTTGGGGGCGATGCGCGGGTAATGCAGCCGCGACCCGCGGGTCCTTGGCATTAAGCAAAAGCATTATCGCCCCAATACGCCGGGCAACCAAAGCACCAAATTGGGCCACCACCACATGACCAGCAACAGCAGTAATTGCATGACGACAAATGGCAAAACCCCGGCGTAGATGTCCCGGGTACTCACCGTGTCGGGCGCAACGCCACGAAGATAGAACAAGGCGAAGCCAAAGGGCGGTGTGAGGAAGGAGGTCTGGAGGTTGACGGCAATCATCACTCCCAGCCAGATTGGGTCAAAGCCCATCGCTAGCAGAATGGGCCCCACCACGGGGACCACGACGAAAGTGATCTCAATAAAATCAAGAATAAAGCCGAGCAAGAACATGACCAACATCACCACAAGTAAAGCAGTATGCGGGCCCCCACCCAATTCCTCGAAAAATGACTCGATAAGCAGGTCCCCGCCAAAGCCTCGGAACACCAGAGAAAATACCGCAGCGCCGATCAGAATCAGGAAAACCATACTGGTGGTGTAAAGGGTTGATCGGGAGATGTCGCGTAAACTAGCGGGCGTCAGTGCGCCTCGGGTCAAGGCGAGTGCCATTGCGCCGACGGCGCCGACCCCAGCGGCTTCAGTAGGCGTAGCGGCTCCTAACAAAATTGAACCCAACACTAGTGCGATCAGCCCCACCGGGGGCAGCACCGCTGTCATAGCAGCACCAAATTCCGTGCGGCCCACTGCCGCCGCCGGTGCGTGGGCAGGTTGTAGAGCAGCTCGGATCAAAAGATAGGCGAGGTAGAACACCACGAGCAAAAAGCCTGGAACCATAGCCCCGATAAATAAATCACCTACCGAGACCGTCTGGGTATTGATGATGTTCATTCTCAGTTGTGCTTGCTGATAGGCTGCCGACATGATGTCGCCCAAAAGAACCAAGGCGATGGAGGGGGGGATAATTTGCCCCAGCGTCCCCGTGGCACAGATCGTGCCCGTAGCGAGCTGGGGATGATAACCCGCCCGCAGCATGGTCGGCAGTGCAAGCACACCCATCGTAATGACCGTGGCGCCGACAATGCCGGTGCTGGCCGCAAGAAGCGCTCCCACGACCACGACCGCCACGCCCAAACCCCCGGGGCGCGCACCAAACAGCCCGGCCATATGAGTGAGCAAATCCTCGGCGATTTTTGCCCGCTCCAGGATCACCCCCATCATGATGAAAAGCGGCACGGCGACTAAGGTTTCATTGCCCATGGTGCCGAAAATGCGGGCGGTCAGGGCAGTCAGATAATCCGGATCAAAGTGGCCCAGTAGAATGCCAAGCGACGCAAATCCCAAGGCCGTTCCACCGAGGGTCAGCGCAACAGGGAACCCTACCAACAGCGCGAGGCAAACCATTGCAAACATCGCCAACGCGAGCTGCCCCTCCATCAGACGGAGTCCTGCTGCTGCAAAATACGGATGCCGCGGATCACCTGCGATGTAGCCTGCAGTCCCAGCAAGATTGCCATGGCGGGAATCAGCGTTTTCAGCACAAAGATCAAGGGGAGACCACCCGGCTCAGGGGAGGCTTCCTGCGCACTCCAGCTGTCAACGACATAGCCGAGAGAGCCCCATCCGATCAGTGTGCATAGGGGGAGCGTAAAGACAATGTGGCCCAGCGTGTTAACCCAGGCGCGCTGTCTCGATGAGAAATTGCGATAAAAAATATCGACGCGGACGTGTTGGTCTGCCCTCAAGGCGATGGCCGCACCCAGCATAAATACTGTCGCGTGGAGATATTGAACAGACTCCTGAGCTGCAATTGCGCCCGTATTGAAACCATAACGGAGCAGCACAATGCAGAAAACCAGTAGCGCCATCACCGGTACACACCACAGGGTGACGCCTTCCAAACGGGTCATTAGCCCATCAATTTTTCCCGAGGGGGCGGTGCGACTCATGATCCGGATACCGTGGTTTTTATCAGTGGCGTGCAAGGTTATCATTCTGGGTCTTGAGATTGCATAAGAGGCGACCCCGTGCTCTCCGTACTGTCACCCGCCAAGACGCTCGATTACGAAACCCAGCCGACCACGCGCAAGTCAACGCAGCCCCTTTTCATTGAAGAGGCGGCATCGCTGGTCGGTGATGCACAAAAAATGGATCCTGATGATATTCAGGCGCTAATGGGCGTTTCGCCAAAGATAGCGGCCCTGAACCACGAGCGCTTTATGAACTGGCAGCCCAATTTCTCATTGCAGAACGCCAAGCAAGCGGTATTGGCGTTCAAGGGGGATGTTTACACGGGGTTGGCCGCCGAATCGCTGAGCGCTGCAGAGCTGGCTTTTGCCCAGAAGCATCTGCGCATTTTATCCGGTCTCTATGGGTTACTGCGTCCCCTGGACCTGATGCAGCCGTATCGCCTCGAAATGGGCCTCCCTTTTGCCAATAGTGGCGGGAAAAATTTGTATGAATTCTGGGGTGCCCGGATTTCCGAGGTCTTGGCCAAGCATCTCAAGGCCAGTGGCAGTCCGGTCCTGATCAATCTGGCCTCCAATGAGTATTTTAAAGCGGTGAAAAACGCCTCGCTCGGTGCAGAAATCATCACGCCACAATTCCGAGATCTGAAGAACGGCCAGTACAAAATGATTTCTTTTTTTGCCAAGAAAGCCCGGGGGGTCATGGCGCGATATATTGTTC
>JAYNYK010000063.1:0-14572 GCA_038102985.1 Halieaceae bacterium | reverse complement strand
CTACACTTTTGCCGAATGAATTGCGGAAAAGCTTCTCGCTTTTCTGTATTACCTCGCGTCGCTAGGACGACTAATCGACGCAACGTAATCCCTGAAAGCGTTCGCCTGGTCTATCGGCATCTGAATCTCCCATTAGATCCCCAGCACTGATGTGAGCTTAACACGGTGCGGGCAGCCTCATTCACAACCTTTTGGGTCCTGCGAAACGGGGCAACACATTTTTGGCGCAAGGAAGAAGATATGTTCTCGAAAGTGCGCATTTTCTGAGCCTGAACCTTGGATTGCTCGGTGGCTGAAGCTAAAAAGTGCCCAATCAATAGGTATTTACGCCGCTAATTGACAGATTAGAGGGCGTCATTGTTTGCCAACATTTGCGGCCACAAAGTGGTCCTTTGTGCATCCATGGTATTTAGCCCATCGGAAATTACCGACCCAAAAATTGGCTTCGCGGGGGGCTTTTGTTTGAGTCCGCCGCTCATGTGGCTTAAGCTGATGACCGCTCTCTGGATTGGAGAATGTTGCCGTGAAAAAGAAACTACCAAGCCTGCTCGTTGGGATGGTGATCGCATCAGTGACTTTTGTATTCAGCCAAATCACCCGCGCAGAATGCGACCCTATGAACGTCAGACAAATAATAGAGGACGGGGGTTGGACCTTTAAGGCGGAGACTAATGAAAACGGTGAGGGCGTCTTTAAGATCACCAGTGATGGAATCACTGCCAGCGTATTAGTAGAACGAGACGGCGACGCCGAATTCATCGCTTATTACGTAGATAACGGGCTGAGCCGGCAGGAGGCTTTTGAGTGGATCAACGAGGCGTCGTATCGGCTCAACTACGTACAAATGTGGCTAGACAAGGAGGACGATCTGGCGGTGATGTACAGCGTTGCCGAATGGAATAATGTCTGCCCGAGCAACTTCAACGACCAAATTAAACTTTACTTTTCGTTGATGAAGTCGGTGGGCGAGTTGCATCCAGCAAACAAAATGTGAGCTGTTTGAGCGCGTGCCCCGCTACTCAGCGAGCAGCTAGGGTGGCTCTGCTTTAGCGCGAACCTCTAGGGACGGGGCAACCCAATTTCGCGTAGGTTGGTGTGGCTTACAAGCACCTGTGCGTAAAGTGTTTTATAGCCGCTCCATTAACTGCCATTTCCATGTCGGCCACCAAACCCACCGGCGACCATATCCAACTCAAAATCGCTAAGTTCATTGTCTTGTTCGGCATCCCATGCCTGCTCAGCCTCTTCAGAGGTGAACGTAAAGCCATACTTGGCTGCGATTTCACTCACGCTGGCGCTTTCCGTCATCAAGGCTGAGCGTATCTCTCTCTGCACACCATCGTTCTTCGCGACATAATCTCTAAAAGCATTAGCTTGATCTACAGGCATTCGATTCCCCTCGTTAATCCTCGGACTGTTGTATGCGCCTGAAAGGCAGGATCCGTGCGCTTCCTGTCCATATCCAAAGCAAAAGCCAGATTACTGGCGAAAGGCTAAAAAACAACCATAGCCCCTCACCGGGTAGTGTCGCCAAAAAATCGAAGTATCCATGGGTGACTCGATAGTAGAGGCTTTTACTCTCAAACATATCGCACTTGCTGCACACCACAATAAACACCGGAACATTCACTACCATGGCGGCATTGAGAAACGCTAGCCAAGACAAAGTTGTCGCCACCCACTTTCTCATCATTACCGACCTTTTTTTGGCATCTCCGGCCCAGAGGATTTCACCAAGCTTCTAAGTTACTTGCGTTTTGAGTCCCACCGCGTGGCTATTGCAAGGGATCGTTTACGGCAGGCAAAGAGGGCGAGCAGTTAGCAGCCCCTGTTGCCACCCCGTCTGCCACCAGCAACCATGTCCAACTCAAAATCACTCAACTCGTTATCCTGAGCAGACTCCCACGCTTGCTCACCCTCTTCCGAAGTGAAGCTGAAGCCATGTTTAGCGGCTATCTCGCTAATCTTGGCGCTCTCTCATCAGTGCCGAGCGTATCTCTCTCTGCACATCGTCATTCTGTGCAACGTAATCTCTAAAAGCATTCGCTTGATCTAAAGACATATCGCTCTCCTGATTAACAGCGGTTATTGCGATTCCAGCCACCCGAAACCATGTCTAACTCGAAATCGCTTAGCTCGTTAGCTTGACCTGCATCCCACGCCTGCTCACCTTCTTCAGAGGTAAACGTGAACCCGTGCTCTGATGCGATTTCACTGACTTTAGCGCTTTCCGTCATCAAGGCTGAACGGATTTCTTTTTGTACCTCCTCGTTTTGTGACACGTAGTCTCTGAACGCGTGTGCTTGATCTAAAGACATTTTATGCTCCCCTCGCACCTGATCCTTGATTGCACATGACTACCGCAGTAGACCTTCATCAAACGGGTAGTACCCTACTCTACTGCGGCCTCCTCCTCGTAAACAGCAATGATCAAATCGCTCAGCGCCCACACCTCCTCTTTGGTCGCTTGAATATCACTGTTATTCGTTTGCACTACCGCATGGATGTAGTTCAGCGTGCGCTCAAGCTCTTTGAGCTCACTCTGCTGATACAAGATGACCGCCAGCAAGGCAAGTAGAACAGCGTTGGCTTTCACAAACTCGATCACGAGATTCTCCTTTTCTAAAATATCAACCCAAAGGGGATAAGACGATCAGCTGAGAAGGGTGTAAGCAACATAGCCACCGATCACAGCAACCAAAACGACTAATAACTCACCGTCCAATAACGCATAGAAAACCGGCAGGCTGACTAGCACCCCTACTACAAAGGAGCGATTCATTCGGCGGCATTTTATCCTGAATTTAGCGCCACGCTGACGTCAATCAGGTGAAGCTGTGCTGTTCTATGGTCATTTCGTCCTGGGTAGCATCGAAATGGACAATGTATAAACTCATGTCGCCATTACTGACCAAATCGATATACCGAGCCGTGACTTTCGTTCCCTCTCTCTTCCAACGACCCGAAAAAGAGCCGGCAAAAAAAGTGCCGTCGTTCATAGCACCGCGCCCCGATCCGTAACACTCTCCGCCACTCCGATCAGGTGACGCGGCAGACACCAGCGTCAGCGAAAAACGAACCTTCCCATAGTCATTCATGTTTGTCATACAGTGCAGCGTAACGCCATCGTCTCTGACTTCGGTCGATGAAATTTTGCAACTCAAATCTTCTTTTCGTTCCAACATTTTTTTTGCTCCTTCTGTAAGCGGCAACTAGATTACAACTTATGGTGAAGTCTGATTCTATCCATGCACAGCGCTGTGAGGGTTAGCAGAAGGTGACGCCACACAGGCGATCTGTTCGGTTGATATAGCGCGGGTGACGGGAACCGCATCGCGGCCTGAACCCATCGGTATTTCGAAGCTCTGCAATTACTGGCATCCAATACCACCCCCAAAATGCTCCTCCAGCGGGTCGCCGTCCGACCCTTTTTCGGGCTCATCTACTGGGGTGCCACCAAGATCAATTCTGGCGGTCAGAAGCGCCAGAGGATCGCTTCAGTGCAATGAGCTGCCAGAGACCCCAGATGATGGGCAGGCTGAAGAAAAGCAGCGCCTGCAGCGCTTTGTACTCGCTGTAATCCATTACTGAAGGTTAGAGGGTTTGGTGGCCTTCAGCATCCTTCTGAGGAAACAAGTGTATTCGGAACTTCGCTTTTGAGCGATGAGTCGGCTACCCTAGGCCCATGCCGATTACGACTGCGTCTTCTCGCAGCGGGGGAAACCATGAATTCAGACGATCTACGCGAGGGAATGCTCGCGGCGGAACTTGTGCACTTAAAAACTGAAGTCATTACGCAACTTTGCAGGTGGCAGCGCTGTCGAGATGACCGCGACCTTCTGATGGCGTTACGGAATGTTGAGGAACTCGTAACGAGAGAGGATGAGCCGCGCTTATAGCCTCTGCGTGCAGTCCTTGCCTGCCTGCCCTGCACAGTTAGCTGAAATAACCCTCCAGAACCGGTTGCAGGAAAGGCGGGGTGACAATAAGCCCCGCTACGCTCGACTGCCCAGGTGCAATTAAAGAAGATGTGTTGATATTTGTTTGCTGAGCACCTCTAACCTGGCGCTTATCTCAAGCCTATTGTGCGCGCCTGATAATGCTTCCCGTGTAAACCACTGGCGACCCGCACTGGAAGATCTTTGCAGCTGATGCCTGCTCCGTTGCCACAAGTCCAGCCATCCAAACCTGATCAACATTTCTGCCCCACTGTTCCATTGAGGGGTGGATATAACTGACCATGAAGTCATATTGCTCGAATTGAGCTGGCACCCCCTGTCTGGGCAAAATAATTCGCGATTCCTGAACTGCTCCTGCTTCAGCGCCGGCTTTCATCGTTGCAGAGTGCGCAAGGTACACATCCTCGATTGTCGCGCCACCCTCAAAATTGCAATACCAGTAAGCCACAACCATCTCGTCAGTCATTGCATCTGCCGGTATCGGCGGGCCTACGGAGTATTGGGTTGCCAGCATGCTGATGGAGCAATCTGTAGCGGGCCAAGTCGCATAAATTTTGCTATTTCGCCACTGAGACTGACCAACCGCCATCGCCTCGTTAGAGCTTGTCGCTCCAACCCACAGCATGTCGATCGCCCCGGGGGGAGAGCGGTAAAGGGGGTTAAGTACCGCGGCAGAGTAGTCCTCCCTCCCTGATTCGTTCATCCAGGCGTTCCATTGACTCGTCCACTGAGTGACGGAGTCTGATGTCTCACCCACATTGTATTTGCAAGCATGGTACTCAGCCCACGTCATAGATGGCAGTTCACTGGAAATTGCCGTTGCGGCGACCAGTGTTGAGAACACCAGCATCAGAACCTTACCTATCATCTACCTCTCCTTTACCAATCAATAGAAAGCACCCACCATAGCACCGCTTCCGACCTGAGGTGCTAATACGCACCGGCGGCCTCAAACGCCCTTAAGTGGGAAACTCTGCTATCGCTGATAAAGCGCACTGGCTTGTTCTTTGAAGCACTGCAGGTACACTGGTCCGCGCGGCGAAGTGCCCGCGACAAATCATACGGGGGTGAATATGCGATTACTTGTTGCTTTTCTAGTGGCGTTGGCTTCGTCTTTTGCGGCAGCGCAAGAAATGACGGAGATGCGTTCAGAGTTTTTTTACTGCACGGTCAATGACGGAAAGACCATGGAGGATGTGAGAGAGCAAAGTAAGCGGTACGGCGAGTTCTCCAAAAAAAGCGGTACTCACTACACGCAAGCTATCTTGACACCCATGCATGCCGGTCAAACAGACTATGACTACATCACGTGGGGCACATGGCCTGACGGCAAAGCAATGTACGAAGAATGGGGGTCATTCGCTAATAATTACGACGCCGCGGATGAAGAAGTGACCGGTGGCGCTGCTGGTACCTGTCGAAACAGCATTGCGACTTTCTTCAATCTGGTTGCACGTATTCCTCTAGACACCGAGGAGCGCGATAAAAAGCGTCCCGTGCAGTTCTCAAGATGCTCTCTCAACGAAGGCGTGACCTTAGATCAAGTCGCCGCGCAGGAAGTTAAAAACGTGAAGCAAATGGAGGAGGCAGGCTTTAAAGGTTTGGCAGTTGCGTATCATGTGCCTTACATGGGCTTCAATGAAACATCTGACTTTGACTTCGTGATGAATTACTACTGGTATTCATTCGACGCGAGGGCTCATGCGGCACAAAATTTTGGCGCGTTCGTTGCTGAAAATCCTGAGGGCCAAGAGGCCATGGAAGCGCTAGTCTCCTGTGAAGGTTTCAGCTCATTTGTTTTTGAAACTATGTTTAACAACTTACCCGATACCGAGGGTTAAGCGACTGCGGCGCAACCATAAGTCACTCTGGAAACCTCGGTTTGATTGGCTGCCGCACCCCAGCGGGGCGTTGCCCGCTATCCAGGGACTTGCTCAGGGCCTCTTAAAGACCTTTAAGAGGCCGCCGAGTAGTGGCAGAAGAGCCACAATCGCCAGCGGTGCACCAACCCATAGGAGCAACCCGTAGGCGAGCGACATCTCCGTGCTGGCTGCCTCGCCCGAGGCATCACCTGCGGTTAACAATGAACTGATGCTGTACGCGGCTCCTATTACGATTGGGCCAGCGAGGAAGGTGAGTATCGCGGTGCTTTTGTTTGCCATAGGACTCTCTCGGTAAAACTTTTCTCAAGTCACAACCTTAATCAAAATTGTCAGCGGCGTGGGGGGCTAAGGCGAGCAGAAGTTCGGTTTTCTATTTGGCGCTCTGGGCATCAGCGCGGCACTGGTGGATAAATAGAAAGGCTAGAATTCTTCTTTGAACGGACGGATGTCCAACTCTTGCGTCCATGCCGAGCGGTGCTGGTCGTGCAGGGCAAAAAATGCATCGGCGATGGCGCTTATATTGAGTGCGCCATCCTCACCTTTTGATTCAATGTACCCCGGGAATCGGGTCCGCACTTTCTCACCCTCAATCACACCATCGATGACCACATGACCGACATGAATCCCTGACGGTCCGTATTCCCGCGCGATGGACTGCACCAGCATACGCAAGGCGCCCTTACCGGACGCAAAAGCCGAAAAGCCGGCTTTACCGCGCAAAGAACCGCTCGCACCGGTAAACAGCAGGCTTTGCTTCTCACTTGCGCCTTGCTGCGCCAGCATCAAACGCAGGGTCGCCTGGGCCGCTAAAAAACCGCCGAAACAAATCACCCGCCACATGTCCTCGTAAACCTCGGGCGTCACATCGAGAAATTTCTCGGGTCGATTATTGCCCGCGTTGTAAATGGCCAACTCTAAAGGCCTTTGATCAGCGGCGATCGCTTCCAGGGCTTTATTCATTTCGGTTTCTTTTGTGACATCGGCCAAGAGGGGTGTGGCGCTTCCACCAGCCGCCTCAATATCGGCTGCGACGGCGTCTATTTTGCCTTGGGTGCGGCCATTAACGAAAACATGAAGACCGCGCGCGGCGGCGCGATGGCATAACTCCGCACCTACACCTTGGCGCGGCCCTACCCCAAAAATAAGTGCACTGTTTTGTTGCATCAATCGGTACCCACAGTTTTTGGAATCGAGAGAAGGATACGCTGAATCTCCCTGCTTTCGTCGACACTGACCAACCCGTAGTGGCCAGGCGAATTGTATGCCTGCTCCTCTGTGACTGACCCATGCCGGTAATTTTCTGCGGCCGTGAGGTGATCAAATGTCTCCGATCTAACCCGAAACCACTTGTGCTGGCCCTTCCAGGGTGTCACTCCTCTTTGTAATCCTGATCAAGAATGCCTTTCGCTTTCAACTCTTTGGTTAGCTTCTCAAGCCTCACAAGGGCCACCACGCCCACGAGGCCAAACACAAATCCCATTACTGCCAATCCTTCCACGAAAATCTCCTTCTACCACCGGTAACCTTGCCCTTTTGCGCGGGCAATATAAACAGCCGACCACTGGCGGCGCCAGGAAAAAAGATGACCCTACCGCGCCGAGACAGATGCCACCAGTGTGGCAATGGCGATTAGCGTTGTCATCATTATGTGATACTAAACTTCGATGCCTTCCGGCAAATCCCCCAACCCCTCCACCTCGACAAAGTAGTCAAGAGAGGCGGTGAATGGGTTACCCATAAACGGCCTGACTAATAGGCCGACGCGGTCCATGCGGCAGGACAGGCGCCTAAGAACATCCAGCGCAGAATCAGGATGGTCTAGCTGAGTTTGGGTTGGAGCGGGTGATGGGAATCGAACCCACGTTTAAAGCTTGGGAAGCTCTCGTTCTACCATTGAACTACACCCGCAATGGCATCAGAGCTTACGCTCTAAAATGAAAAAAGGTAAAGCCCGCGCTCAAGTGATCTCCAGTGCCTTGAGTGTTGCCAGCAGCTCAGTGTGGTGATCCTTGGTTTTGAATTTGTCCATCACCGCCTTCAGCTTGCCGTCTTTACCCACGATGAACGTGGTGCGCAATATGCCGTCAAACTCCCGGCCCATAAACTTTTTGGGGCCCCAGGCACCGTATTTATCAGCGGTCGCGTGATCTTCGTCGCTCAATAACCGAAAGTTGAGCTCGTCCCGCTCTACAAACTTGGCCAGTTTCTTCACTGGGTCGGGGCTGATCCCCAAAACCACGGTATTTAACTTCTTCAGCGCCGTGGCAGAGTCCCGCAAGCCCTGCGCCTGAATGGTGCAACCCGGCGTCATGGCCTTGGGGTAAAAATAAACCACCACCGCCGATTTGCCCTTGAAGTCTGCGAGGGTTATCTGCTGGCCATTGTGGTCTTGCAGGGAGAATTTTGGCGCCAGATTGCCGACTTTGGGAAATGCCATAAGAACCTCTGTGGATACCAAACTGTTGTGCGAGATGTTACGAGCGCGAAGTCGCAGAGGATCAGATCAAGGCGCCCACATCGCGACCGTTACAGTTCTGTGGGCGGCTTGCGTCGGTAGGTAATCACGGTGTTACGTATCGGAAAATCACCCGTTTTGCGATCCACCAGATACTCCTGCAGCATCTCCCGCACAACCGGAAACGCGAGTTCGTCCCAGGGGATTTCCTCCTCCGTAAATAAAGCGCTCTCCAATGATTCGGGGCCAATACCAAAGGCGTCGTTTTCGAGTTTGCAGCGGTAAAAAAGATAAACCTGATTGATGTGGGGCACGTCAAAAATACGATAGAGCGCCAAATCGAGTGCCTTCGCAGCGGCCTCCTCCCAGGTCTCCCGGGCGGCACCCTCGGCTGAGGCTTCCCCATTCTCCATAAAACCGGCGGGTAGCGTCCACTTGCCGTAGCGCGGCTCTATTGCCCGTTTGCATAGCAGGACCTGATCACCCACCACAGGCAAACAACCCACGATCACCTTCGGGTTAACATAGTGGATAGTGTCGCAGGCGCTGCAGACATGGCGCTCGCGATCATCATCTACCGGCACCTGTAAACTCACGGTGGCGCCACACTGACTACAAAATTTCATCCGCCCTCGCCTTGCTCCCAACGCACTCTGCGCTGCTCATCTTGCCCACGGCTCGCCACCCAGTGCGTCCCCTCTGGGCTCTGTTCCCGCTTCCAAAAGGGCGCATCGGTTTTAAGCGTATCCATCATAAATTCGCAGGCGCTAATCGCCTCTCCGCGGTGATCGGCCACCGCCCCGACCCAAACAATCGTCTCGCCGACGGATAACGATCCAAATCGATGCACGATGCGCCACTCAAGCAGACCAAACCGGGCTACGGCCTCTTGCCCCAGCGACTGCAGCACCTTGAGCGCCATTTCGGGATAGTGCTCCAAATGCAGCACGCTCACGGGGTTATCACCCGCATGATCGCGAACATATCCCGTAAACGTCGCGACGGCTGCGCCGGGCGCGTCGCCTACCAAAGCCGCGTATTCGTCGCCAATATTGATTGGCTCCGCTTGTACCGAGATCGTCACGCTAGCCGCCGGTCATGGGCGGAAATAGCGCCAGCTCATCGCCATCCGCCACCATGGCATCGACGTAGACTACCTTGTGATTCAGGGCGTGCACCAGATTCGGCTGGTTAAGGGCCTCCTGCCACTGTGCGCCGCGGGTGCACAAGGCGGATTTAATCGCCGCCACGCTGGCCGCACCATCCACAACATCTGCCTCCGGCAGTGTCTCCAGCGCCAGCGGGAACTCGGCCTCGCCGAGAGCCTCTCTGAGAGACGCAAATAACTTAATCGTGATGCTCACGGCGCCACTCTCCACTTGCCCCGCCCGCTTTACTGAGCAGTCGGGTACGCTCAATAGTCATACCGCGATCGATTGCCTTGCACATATCATAAAGTGTGAGAGCCGCTACCGAAGCCGCCGTCAGGGCCTCCATCTCAACACCGGTCTGACCCGTGACTTTACAGGTTGCCTCTATCCGAACCCCGGGTAGTTCAGCATCCGGCGTCAACTCAATCGTTACCGAAGACAGTGGCAAGGGATGGCAAAGCGGAATCAATTCGGCACATTTTTTAGCCGCCTGAATACCCGCGATTCTCGCGACTGCCATCACATCACCCTTGGGCAGGGCGTTGTCGGTAATAGCGGTCAACGTGGCCGCCTGCATGCGCACAAAAGCCTCCGCCGTCGCCTCGCGAGCGGATACTGCTTTTTCGGTGACATCGACAATCTGTGCCCGACCCGCTTCATCAAGATGCGTCAGACGATCAATCTGTTTTGACATGCCGCCATGCTAACACTCCGATGCGGCGAACGGCATAAGCTGTCATGATGGGTCGGCAGATGACAGTGACGTAAATAATTCATGAATCAGGCCACACCTGCCCCAGACAGCACGCGCTACCGATGGACGGTGTTGGTCATGCTGACCCTGGTTTACACGTTCAACTTTATTGACCGGCAGATCCTTGTCATTCTGCAGGAACCCATCAAGGCAGATCTGGGTCTCAGCGATGCGCAGTTAGGCTTACTCACGGGCTTCAGCTTTGCGCTGGTCTACGTCACGGCGGGCATCCCCATCGCCTGGCTCGCTGATCGCGCTAACCGACGCAATATTGTTGCCGCTTCACTCGCGTTATGGAGCCTGATGACGGCGCTTTCAGGGTTGGTGCAAAACTACGGACAATTACTCGCAGCTCGACTGGGCGTTGGCGTCGGGGAAGCCGGCGGCTCACCCCCCTCACACTCCATAATTAGCGACTACTTTCCGCCCAGTAGCCGTGGCACCGCGCTTTCCTTTTACAGTATGGGTATCTATATCGGCGTGTTGTTCGGCTTCGCGGCAGGCGGCTGGATCGCCGAAAACTTCGGTTGGCGCAACGCCTTCTTCGTCATTGGGATACCAGGGATACTCTATGCGCTCGCGGTCCTGTGGATCGTCAAAGAGCCCCAACGCGGCCGTTTCGACCCGGCGGGAGTACCCCCACAGTCCAGTTTGTCAGAGACGCTGGCAGGGCTCAAACGGCGCCCCACTTTTTGGTACCTCTCGGTAGGGTGCGCTTTCACTGCCTTCATATCCTACGGCAATGGCAACTTCATGCCGTCGTTCCTCATGCGCAATCATGGTATGTCATTAGCTGAAGTGGGTGCGGTTCTCGGGCTGATATCGGGGCTTTCCGGGGCCACCGGCACTTTTCTGGGGGGGTTCCTGGCAGACCGATTGGCAACACGTGATATGCGCTGGTATGTCTGGATTCCAATTCTTGGCGGGCTCTCGGCAATGATCCCCGCGTACTACACCCTGTTTGGTGAGAATACGACTCTGATCGTGGCCGCCATGATCCCATCCCAGATTCTCAGTGCGCTCTATTTAGGGCCCTGTATCGCCACTTGCCACAACCTGGTTTCGCCGGGCATGCGCGCGATGGCGTCAGCAATTCTTTACTTTGTGCTGAATTTGATCGGGCTGGGTCTGGGCCCGCTGACCGTTGGCATATTGAGTGATCTCTTCGCTGAACCCTTCGGAGAAAACAACTTACGCTATGCGATGGCCACGGCGCTGACTATCGGTTTTCTGGGCATTTATTTCCTTTGGATGGGCTCACGTAGCTTGAATCGAGACCTCGAGGACAACCGGCGGGCACTCGCCGCGGCGCAATAACGCCCGCGGCGCATTATCTGCGCTCAGGGATGGCCGGTGTCGCGGCCCCCTCCAAGACCCACAGACTGAGGCATTTGAGACTTCCAATTGCCGCGACAACAGCGCACTCTCTAAGCCTGCACCCATTGGAGGCCAACATCATGCGCGCAGCAGTATTTCACGAGCCCGGCACCCCTCTCGCTATTGAGACTGTCGATGACCCATCCCCTGGGGAGGGTCAGGTGGTGATTGCAGTCAAACGCTGTGGCATCTGCGGCACCGACCTGCACGCCACTGAAGAGCATGATGGGCTGTTGGTGCCCGGCACGGTAATGGGTCACGAGTTCGCAGGCGAAGTTGTGGAAGTGGGCGCCAATTGCCCCAGCGACTGGAAGCCAGGCCGCAAAGTCACCGGCATGCCCTCCCTCTCCTGTGGGCGTTGCTTGCCCTGTCGCACTGGCAAGCCCATGCAGTGCGAGCGCAACATTATCATTGGCCTGCAGCAGTCTGGCGGTTTCGCGGAGTACATGGCGCTGGACACCCACAACTCCATCCTGCTCCCCGACAGCGTTGATTGGGTAGAGGGTGCGCTGATCGAACCCCTCGCGGTAGGTTTACACGCGGTCAACATGAGCGCCGATATTCGCGGTAAGCGCGTGCTGATACTGGGTGCGGGCCCCGTGGGATTAGCCGTGTCATTCTGGTGTCGATTTATGGGGGCTTATCACATTAGCGTGACCGAGCCGGAGGCCATTCGGCGCGAGAGTGCATTGCAATTTGGTGCCGACGTGGGCCTCGCTGCGGGGGCGCCCGAGACCGTGCTTGGCGAGATCGAGAAAGCCGCCGGGGGACCGCCCGACGTGGTTTTTGAGTGTGTGGGCGTGCCGGGCATGATCGCCGAGGCGATCAGCTACGCACGCCACGGCGGTGAAATTATGGTGGTGGGCTTCTGTACGCGCCCCGATACCTTAGTGCCCGCCGCGGCCATGATGAAGGAACTATCGGTGCGATTTGTGGTGGCTTATGACAAAGCCGATTTCGATATGATCGCGGGCCTCTTGGCAATGGACAAACTCGACGTCACGCACATGTGTACCCAAACCGTTGGGTTTCAAGACTTTTCTCAGGCCTTTGAGGGGCTGAGAAACCCCAACGCTCACTGCAAGATTATGCTCGACCCCAGCGGCTAATATCTCCCACCGCATCCCTGCATTGCCGCTTTTCACCTATTTCAATGAGAGCCACGTAATGAAGCGTTTCCTCAGCACAGCCCCACTCCTTTGTGGACTTCTCCTGACATCGGTAATTTCTGCCGACGAGGTAACTGTTAAGCGGGGCTATGTAGATCTGGAGTGGGGACAAATTCACTTGCGGACGGCGCATCCTGCTACCAGCGGTGACACACGGCCAGTGGTTTGCTTCGCTCCCACGCCTTACTCCGGGAATTACTACAAGCTACTGATGAGTGAGCTAGCTCGCGACCGCATCGTGATAGCGCCCGACTACCCAGGACTGGGACAATCTGATCGCCCGGATGGCGATCTCGACATGGCAGATCACGCAGACCTCATGGCGGAAGTATTGATTGCTGCAGGCTGGGGGCCAACAGGGCGTGGCCCGGTTGACGCCTGCGGTTATCACACCGGCACCTTCATCGCGACGGAACTCGCTCTGCGGCATCCAGCTTTGATACGTCGGCTGGTCCTGATAGGAGTGCCTTTTTATCAGGGCACCGAGCGCGCTGAGCGTTATGAGAAATTGGGAAAGGTAAGACCATTGCCCGATTCTCTCGCCGCGCTGGAGCAGGATTGGAGCTTCGCTGTCGAGAAGCGAGCCCAAGGGGTAGCTTTGCATCGAGGCTTTGGGAATTTCATTGAGTCGGCGGCAGCTTGGCAAAATAAATCTCGCCTATACGGCGCCGTCTTTCAATATCCAGCAGAGCAACGTGGGCCGCAGCTGATGCACCCCACGCTCGTACTGAATCCTCATGGCAGCTTAGAGGGGCCCACCCGCGACTTTGCGTCGCTCATCCCCGATGCCCAGCTCGTGGAGCTGCCCGCTCTCAAACACGGCATCTTTGATAACGCACCTGATACGATCGCGTCTCATTTCCGGGCTTTTCTGGACACGCCCTGACAACCACTCAGTCACTGAAAAAACCGCTCTGCCAGAGAGAGATGTAGTGGGGCAACGCCAGTGCGATAAGACGTGAGGGGGCTCGCTTTATCAAACAAACAACCTGGCCCCTGACGTTCGCACTGCTTGAGGCCCAATTACCCCCGACGGTCACACAGAGCCGCCCGCCACGAGGGCTTTACACCCGGCAATGCCTCGGGGCAATCGTGAACTACGGGTAGGAGCTGATCTCCCGCGTCACATTATCCGACTGCAAAAATTTTATTTTAAAGCGACCGTCATGTTCTACGAGATACACACTCTCTAACCAGCGATTACGCTCTAGCAACCTTTTACCGGGGTTATCGGCATCCGGGTAAATAAAGTTCCCCTCATTCACATAGCTGATGTGTGCGGCCTGCCCCGCAAGACTGACCCGCAAGTCTGAGAACTGCCAGTCAGTACTGATCCAGTCTGCGTAACCCGCGCTTTCCAAAAAAGATTGAAAGCTCGCCCAGGTGAAGGACTGTCCCATTTCAAAAATCAAGAAATCGTCGGTAATCCAATCACTTATGCCTGGGTTGGGATAATTTTCTACCGAAAACGCCCGAAAGAAACCGTTGAGAGTCGCCAGTGCGTCTTCTTCCGTCAGGGCCTGCTGTGCCTGCACCTGGCAAACCATCAGGGAGAGCAGCAAAATCATCGAACGAAACATTTTCATATTGGCATCCTCCGCCGGTATCCATCACTTGTGCGCCGCCGCCGCGCTTAGGTCGCGCTCACCACCACCCTACTCTCACGGGCTATCCGATGACTTGCATCGGTAGCTCCATGGAGGTAGTTTGGTTCGTGCGCTTAGGCGCACCAATAATAACAACCTGGGGGAAAAAAGATGTCTGAACTAGACGTTTTCGGTTTCATGGGTGTTAATCGGTCAGTCTTCTCCACACTGTTTTTGT
>JAYNYK010000006.1:0-59463 GCA_038102985.1 Halieaceae bacterium | reverse complement strand
TGCTCGACGAGGAAGTCGATTACATCCTCGATATGGGCATCCACACCCAGTTCAACACTTATGTCGACAGTCTTAAAAGCGTGCTTGATAAAGGTTACGACGCGGTGTTCGTGGGGACCGGTGCACCGAGGGGCAGCGATCTCGATATTCCTGGTCGTCAGGAATGCAACAAGAGCATCCACGTGGGTATCGAGTGGTTAGGTTCGGTTGCCTTTGATCACATCAACAAAACAGGCAAGCGCGTCATTGTTCTTGGTGGCGGCAACACAGCGATGGATTGCTGCCGCACTGCGCGCAGGCTCGGCGGGGAAGATGTCAAAGTTGTCGTCCGTTCAGAATTCGCCAAAATGAAGGCCTCGCCCTGGGAGATAGAAGACGCGCAAGCCGAGGACATTCCCATCATCAACAATCACGTGCCGAAAGCCTTTGTCCACGAAGACGGCAAGCTGCTCGGAATGACTTTTGATCAGGTCGAAGTGGTTTATGACGCTTCCGGTAAACGCAGCCTGATCCCCACTGGCGATGAGGTGTTCTTTGAAGCTGATGAAGTACTGATCGCCATTGGCCAAGACAACGCCTTCCCTTGGATCGAGCGCAATCTGGGCATCGAATTCGGCAAGTGGGATATGCCCAGAGTCGATGAGCGTACCTTTCAATCCAGCAACCCAAAGGTTTTCTTTGGTGGGGACGCGGCCTTCGGCCCCGAAAACATCATTACTGCAGTGGCCCACGGGCATCAGGCAGCGGTCTCCGTCGACTTGTTTCTCTCGGGCAAATCGGTCGATCAGCGCCCCGCCCCCGGGGTGAATCTGATCAGCCAGAAAATGGGCGTGCACGAATGGAGCTACGACAATCTGGTGACGATTGATCTGCGCCAGAAAGTGCCCCATGTCGACAAGGTGGTGGCCCTCAAGGACCGCAAGGTCGAGGTAGAACTTGGCTTTGACATCGAAACGGCTTACCGGGAGGCCGAACGTTGCCTTAACTGCGATGTGCAAACGGTATTTGATGGCATCAAATGCATCGAATGCGACGGCTGCACAGATATTTGCCCCACCGACTGCATCAACTTTGTGGATAACGCTGAGGAGCCCGTACTCAGGCGGTCGCTGCGCGTAGCTGCAACCGAGGACGACCAGGATCTTTATGTTTCTGAGCAGCTCGCCCAAACCCAACGGGTGATGGTCAAAGATGAAAACGTCTGCCTGCACTGCGGGCTTTGCGCCGAACGCTGCCCTACCGGCGCATGGGACATGCAGCGCTTCCTCTACTCAGTCACCAAGGCGAGCTGATCATGGAATCCAAGCATTCCATCAACGACTTCGTTATCAAATTCGCTAACGTCAACGGCACGGGCTCAGCCAGTGCCAATGGTATGTTCGCCAAAGCTATTTTCCGCATGGGCATTCCCGTCAGTCCCCGGAATATCTTCCCCTCGAACATACAAGGGTTGCCCACCTGGTACGAAGTGCGTGTCAGCCGTGACGGTTACCTGGGCCGTCGCGGCGGCATCGACATGATGGTCAGCGTTAATCCGCAGAGTTTTGCCAAGGATGTTTCGGAGCTCGACCCCGGCGGTTACATGCTCTACGACTCCACCAAGCCCCTCGACCTCCGCCATGTCAGGCGCGACATCAGCTATCTGGGCATTCCTCTCACCGAGATGTGTCTGCGGGAATACAGCGATGCCAGACAGCGGCAGCTGTTTAAAAACGTCATTTACGTGGGTGCGCTATCCGCCTTGCTCAACATTGACTTTGCCATCCTCAAAGATTTGGTGGGCGAACAGTTTAAAGGCAAGGAAAAGCTGATAACGCCCAATATCCACGCGCTGGAAATGGGTCATCAATATGCGTCGACCCACTTTGACTGCCCCCTTGGCATTCACCTTAAGGCCGGGGAGCAGACACCCAAACATATTCAGGAGTTCGACCAGATCCTTATGGACGGCAACACCGCCGCGGCGCTGGGCGCCGTCTATGCGGGGGCAACCGTCGCCGCCTGGTATCCCATTACGCCCTCCACGTCTGTGGTCGACGCTTTCGAGAAATACTGCCGTCGACTGCGTATTGATCCAGGCACGGGCAAGAAAAACTACGCTATTGTGCAAGCAGAAGACGAGCTCTCCGCCATGGGCATGGTGATTGGCGCCAACTGGAATGGCGCTCGCGCCTTCACCGCGACCTCGGGACCCGGTGTCTCATTAATGAGCGAATTTCTTGGTCTCGCTTACTTTGCAGAAGTACCGGCGGTGTTGGTAGATGTGCAACGGGCAGGCCCCTCCACCGGCATGCCAACACGCACCCAGCAATCCGATATTCTCGCGGCGGCCTACGCCTCCCACGGTGACACCAAACATGTGCTCTTTTTTCCGGCAACGCCTGCCGAGTGCTTTAGCATGACGGTCGAGGCATTCGATCTGGCAGAGCGCCTGCAAACCCCGATCATTATTATGAGCGACCTCGATCTGGGCATGAACGAGTGGATGTCGCCACCGTTGGAGTTTGACGACAACTATCAGTATGACCGCGGCAAGGTGCTTAGCGGAGCAGACCTCGAAGCGATGACTGAACGCTTCGGTCGCTACCTCGACGTTGATGGTGATGGCATTCCCTATCGTACCTACCCTGGCGCACACCCCAACAAAGGGGCCTACTTTACCCGGGGCAGCTCCCGCGACGAATACGCCGCCTATACCGAAGATGGTGATGTTTATGTTCGCAATATGGACCGGCTACTGAAAAAATTCGAGACCGCTAAAGCATTGGTACCCGAGGCTAAAATTAAGCCCGCTGCAGAGCCCACCAAAGACGCCCTACTCTTCTTTGGCACAACCGCCTCACCCGCCTATGAGGCTTTGGAGACGCTTGAAAAAGAAGGCATCCACCTCGATACCTTGCGATTGCGATCCTTTCCTTTCACTCAGGAGGTCGAGGACTTCATTGAAGAACACCACCGTATCTTTGTGATCGAGCAGAATCGTGACGGGCAGATGCGCAGGCTGCTGCTGAACGAAACCAATGTTGAGGCCAATGCCAAGTTAATTTCAGTGGTGGAGTATGACGGCCTGCCTGTGACGGCCCGAAAAATCGCCAGCGTAATCAGGGGCTATATGGGAGTAAATAACGTGACGCCGCTCGTGCCGAGAGAAAAGGAGCTCGCTTAATGACTTATGCCAAGCCAGCCTTTCGACATCCCGAGGCAAAAACCAATGACGTGGGATGCACGCGCAGAGACTACGAGGGCGGATTATCGACGCTGTGCGCTGGATGCGGTCACGACTCTATTAGCGCCGCCATTATCGACGCCTGTTTTGATCTCTCGATTGAACCACACCGCGTTGCCAAGCTATCGGGCATCGGCTGCTCTTCGAAAACGCCCGCTTACTTTCTCAGTGGCTCACACAGTTTTAACAGCGTACACGGCCGCATGCCTTCGGTTGCTACAGGCGCAAATCTTGCCAACCGCGATCTGATCTATATTGGCGTGTCGGGGGATGGTGATACCGCATCGATTGGTATGGGGCAATTCGCCCATGTCATGCGTCGCAACCTAAATATGACCTACATTGTCGAGAACAACGGCTGTTATGGCCTCACCAAGGGCCAGGACTCTGCGACGATGGATACGGAGTCCGTCAGCAAGAAGGGCGATATCAATCCCTACACACCCATCGACCTCGTGCGGGTGGGTATTGAGGTTGGCGCCACATTTGTTGGGCGCAGCTTCTCGGGCGACAAAGCACAACTCGTCCCATTGATAAAGGCAGCCATCAGCCACCGCGGCTTTGCGTTGCTTGATGTCATATCGCCCTGCGTGACTTTCAATAATCATCAAGGGTCGACCAAGAGCTATGCTAGTTTCCGCGAACACAACGACGCCATGCCCGTGGATTTTATTCCGCGCCGAGAGGCCATCACCACCAGCTACGATGCGGGGATCGTGCACGAGGTGTGCATGCACGATGGATCCGTATTGCGGCTACAAAAGGTCAACGAAGAGTACGACATTGAGGATCCGCAATCAGCGCTCGACGCTATCGCGCATCACGCCAAAGAGGACCGCATCCTGACCGGGCTTTTGTATATCAAGCGCGATAGCGAAGAATTGCATGATGTTCTGCAAACCGCATCCAAGCCCCTGAATACCCTCAATCAAAGAGAGCTGTGCCCGGGGTCTCGCTTCCTGGACAGTATTAACGCTGGGCTACGCTAAATTCCCCGCGCGGCGGTGCATGTGCTTGATAACGGGGATGCGGGAGAGCCGCTATGGGTATCTGCACGCCAGATCTCGAGCCGTTGCGCGCTGATAACCGAACCGCTCACCCTTCGCCTTTAATCGCCACTGCGGCTCAGTGCACCGTAGCGCATGCGCGTCGCTGATGAGGATCTCGTCAACACCGCAGGATGTTGCCATGGGTAGTTGGTCAGGCAACATATCGGCTTCGAGCATGAGCGTACCGGTAAAACCACGTTGTCGCAGCTGTCGAGCGAGCCCGAAAACCCGCCCGTCGCTATAGCTTGATGCGCTCAACACCACCCTGCCTCGATCCGTCAGTTCGTCGAGTTCCTGAAAGCCGTTAATGTCACTAACATCAATCAGTGCATCAAACGCTGGCCGCTCGGCCAACGGTGTAAAAGCACCCAATCTGTCAACGCTCACCCCTGACATCAGGCGCCGCTCGCCACAATGAGATCTGCCGGGCGATGCAGTCCACACTCTCGCTTCGCCGTGCCGCGCCATCTGCCTGCGCGGGTATCCTCACCGGCACTCATTGCAGTGGTGCATGGCGCGCAACCGATAGATCGAAACCCTGCCGAGGCGAGAGGGTGATGAGGCAGATGGTGTTGGTTTTGATACCGTATGAGATCAGCGACACTCCAGTCTGCCAGCGGATTAAATTTCCACTTCGTTTGATCAGCATCCCACTCCAAACGATCAATTCGGGATCGCTCGTCAGTTTGGTATCGCTTTTGACCCGTTACCCAACCGGAATACGGCGTGAGCGCGCGTCGAAGCACCGACACCTTCCTGAGCGCGCAACAGGCATCAGGGTCTAAAACATGCAGTTTTCTGGAAGGGTCAGAGCGCTTCTCGGATAAGGGATCCAGGCGAATCGTCCGGACTGACGAAAGCGCAAACTTCCTTGTCAGTGCGTCTCGATACTGGAGCGTCTCGGCAAAATGGAAGCCGGTATCGATAAACAAGACGGGTGCAGATGGCGCCACAGACGCGATTAAATGCAGGAGCACCGCGCTCTCGGCGCCAAAACTGGTGACTACAGCAACTGGACCAAACAACGTGGGCTCTCCAAAGATGACCTCAATAAAGTCGGCGGTGCCCAAAGCAGATACCGCGTGATGGCGCTGACTGAACTCGGCGGGCAAATTGCCTTTTGGGATAACGCTAGGCGGCATGCTCGACTCCATATAACGCGGCCTTGAAGGGCTCCGTGCCCAGACGCAAAACGGTCTCAGCAAATGCTTCGGAGGATGCCTCTCTCAGCGTGAGATAGCGATCGAACAACCGATCCAGCGCGCCCATGAGCTCTGCCTCGCTAAATCCGGGGCCCATCTTCTCTCCCAAAGCCGTATCCAGCCCGGGTCGCCCACCCAGCGTCACCTGATAGTGCTCCATGCCGGCTTTATCCAAGCCCAGAATGCCGATATCGCCGATATGGTGATGGCCACAGGCGTTGATACACCCGGATATTTTGATACTGAGAGGACCCAGCAGTTGTTCCATCGGCTCGTATCGCGTCGCAATCCTCTGGCCGATGGGGATAGACCGTGCCGTTGCCAGTGCGCAGTAGTCCATACCGGGGCAGGCGATTAAGTCCGAAATCAACCCGATATTAGCTGTGGCAAGACCATGCCGACACAGCCGCTCAAATACCTCAGGCAGATCAGCCAAGGCCACATGGGGCAAAACAATATTCTGTTGGTGGCTGACCCGGAGTTCGGAAAACCCCACGGCGTCTGCTAAATCGGCCATTGCGCGCATTTGCGCAGCGGTCGCATCCCCAGGCGCCTGACCATGGGCCTTCAGGCTAATAGTGACCGAGGCGTAATCCTCCTTCCGATGGGGCGTGACAACGCGCTCAACCCACTCTCTGAATGACGGCTCCGCATTGATTCGTTCCCAATACGCACCACCCTCACGTGGGGGCAGCGCCTGCATTTCAAAACCCGCCTGAATGCGCGCCAAATCTGCGAGTTCCAATCCATTAAATGCATCAGAATTCTGTTCTATATAGCTCTTTATTTCTTTTTTAAAATTATCTAGACCCATCGTATGCAACAGAATTTTGATACGAGCTTTATATTTGTTGTCCCGACGGCCATGCAGGTTATAAACCGCTACGATCGCCTCGAGGTAGGCCAAGAGCTCGCTCACCGGCACCTGCTCAAAGAGGCGGGTACCCACAACCGGTGTCCGCCCCAGCCCGCCGCCGACATATACATCGAATGCCACGCCGTCCATACCCGGCACAAGACGCAGCCCGATATCGTGAGCCCGAACGACGGCTCGATCAGTAACACCGCCACTGATCGCAATCTTGAATTTACGCGGCAGGAACTGGAACTCTGGGTGATCCGTAGACCATTGGCGGATCCACTCCGCGTAGGGCCGCGGGTCTGCAATCTCATCCAAGGCTGCCCCGGCGAGATGGTCTGTGGTGACATTACGGATGGTGTTGCCGCTGGTCTGAATCGCGTGCATATCCAAATCCGCCAGTGCCGCCAGAATGTCTGGCGTATCCACGAGTTTAGGCCAGTTAAACTGAATATTTTGCCGCGTCGTGAAGTGGCCGTATCCCCTATCCCAGCGCTCTGCAATATCGGCAAGCCCTCGCATTTGGTGCGCAGATAAGGTGCCGTAGGGAATCGCAACGCGCATCATATAGGCGTGCAGTTGCAGGTAGACGCCATTCATCAGGCGCAAAGGCTTAAACTCTTCCTCCGTGAGCGCTCCGGATAAGCGCCGCTTCACCTGATCCCGGTATTGAGCGACGCGTTCGCGGAGAAATTGCCGATCGAAATCGTTATACCGATACACGGTTATCACCAGTTTCACCGGGAAGCGCGTAGGCGCCAGGCCCACAGGCTCTGATGGCCTCGCGATAATGTCGCGGCTCAGCACCGCTACCACTTATTTTCACGGCCACCAGTTCAACGCCAATAACGGTCGCCGGATCGTCAACGTCCGCAGCTGTCGCAGTGGCTGCGCTCAGATCTTCATAAACCTGGGCGCCCGCAAAGTTACCAAGCCAGCGACGCTCGGGGCCCAAATACAACACTGCCCCAGTAGCGAGGCAGTTGGCCGTGATCACCACCGGCGCCACCAGCTTAGCCATGGGCTACCTCCAACTGAACCGGTGGCACAGGGGCACTCATGGCCCTGTCCGCGACGCTGTCGATGCCCACCAGAATCAGTAGTGGACCTGCATAATCCTCGGTATCCAGTTGCTTGGCGAAATCGCCCAAGTCACTGCAGAAAGCGCGCTGAGTGGACAATGAAATGTTTTCGATGCAGGTCACGGGGAGGTGCTTGCTGGCGCCATGCATTAATAATCGCCCCTGTAGGAAGGTCGCTGTTTTACGGCCCATGTAAACCGCTAGCGACTGACCGGAGCGGACCAGCTGCTGCCAATCGTGCTCAGCGAAGCCCTTGGCGTCGTGAGCGGTCAAAAACGTCACGCTTGAGTTACGGTTGCGGCGCGTGAGGGACACCTGCAACGAGGCGGCTGCAGCGGACGCTGCTGTAACACCAGGCACAACCGCTGTGGCGATACCCGCCGAAGTGACGTGCGACAGTTCCTCATCCAGGCGGCCGAATAGGCTGGGATCACCCCCTTTCAACCGCACGACGGACAGGCCTTGGGAAGCCTCTCGTACCAGATGCGCGTTAATCGCTTGCTGGCTCACCGCCGCACCAAAACCTTTCTTTCCCACACTAATAAACTTGGCTTCCTTGCGCGCCAAATCCAATATCTCACTGCCGACCAAGCGGTCGTACACGACCACGTCAGCCTCATGAATCACTCGCCTCGCCTTCATCGTAAGGAGCTCCGGGTCGCCGGGGCCCGCGCCGACAAACGCGACAGAGCCCTCGGGTGGCGCTGCAAGGGCGTGCCGATCGAGCAATTCGCTCAATACTTGCTCTATCTGCCCTTCGGATACGGCATTCATCGCGGACCGCCCACCAAAAAAAGCTTTCCAGAAATTTCGGCGTGGCCGACCCGGAGGCAATCGCTCACTCACCCGATCACGAAACGCGCGCGCAGCCTGTGCCAAACGACCCAAATGCTGAGGCAGCATCGACTCAACGTCCGCTTTGATTTGCCTCGCCAGAACTGGTGCCGCACCCTCGGTACCAACGGCCACGACCACGGGATCTCGATCCACGACAGCAGGCGTGATGAAATCGCAGCTCTCCGGGGTGTCCAGCACATTGACCCACGCGCCCTTTGCACGGGCCCAACCGGCGATTCGCGCATTGATGTCGGGGTCTTCTGAAGCCGCATAGACCAGCCGCGCACCCTCGAGGTCCGACTGTATGCAGGCACGGCGAATCAAAGACAGCCGGCCGGCGTCAGCCCACGCCTGCATCACATCGGTGGGGGCCTCAGTGATCAGAATGACGTGCGCACTCGTTTTAAGGACGCTGCGACACTTGGCCTCAGCCATCTGGCACCGCCCGGCAACAATGATGCGTTGACCGCGGGTCTCTACGAATAGGGGTAAGTAGTTCATGCGCGGGACTGTACACAGCCCCGACTAAAAAAAATAATATTCTTATTTCATGAATTTATAACCAATTAAATAGAATTATTTTCTTTATAAATCGCAAATGACGAGATATATTTTATTTATTCGGGGATGGGAGAAAAAAATGGACTTCATTGATAAAACATTGATAAGCCTGCTGCAGGCCGACAGCACGCTGTCACTGGATGAACTGGCCAAGCGCACAGGCTCCACCAAAACGCCCATCTGGAACCGCATCAAGAAACTCAAGCAGCGCGGCATTATTCGCAGTGAAGTTGCGCTGTGTGACCCCGAGGCGCTGGGCTTGAGCGCCTGCTTTTTTATTCTCGTGCAAACCAGCGAACACGACGCGCAATGGCAGCAACAATTTTTGAGCGTGGTCCGCGACCGACCTGAAGTGATGGAGGCACATCGGTTAGCAGGTGAAGTCGATTACCTCCTGAAAGTGCGTGTCGCGGACGCCAAGGCCTACGATGACTTCTATCAAAGCCTGATCGCAGAGGTAAAAATATTCAAAGTGACCGCCCTGCTTTCCATGGAGGAAATCAAATACTCCACCGCACTTGCATTACCTTGAAAAAATAAAAGGGCGGCACCGAGAAGAAAATGGAGCGGGAAACGAGGTTCGAACTCGCGACCTCAACCTTGGCAAGGTTGCGCTCTACCAACTGAGCTATTCCCGCGCCCTTGCGATTTTAGTCCTGCGGCCGTTCGCGTCAACCTTCGGGTGGCGCTCCCTGCTCCTCGAGTGTCGATAAGAAAGCCCGAAAGTACAGCACCATGGACCAGAGCGTCAGGATCACGGCCAGCGCAAGAAGGAACAAACCTAAAAGACGAATCTCCTCCACCGCCGGCCAGGAGGGGTACCAGATGAGGATAGGAATGGCGGTCATCTGAACACCGGTCTTGACCTTCGCGATGCCACTGACCGCCACTGACGCGCGCTTGCCCAGCTGCGCCATCCACTCTCGCAGGGCACTAATCACAATCTCGCGGCCAATCACCACCATCCCGGCCAAGGTGATAAAAATGTTATCCATGCGGTGCATCAACAGAATCAGTGCCACGGTGACCAACAGCTTGTCGGCCACGGGGTCCAAAAAGGCCCCAAACTGAGAGGTCTGCCCCATACGCCGGGCAACCCAACCATCAAACCAGTCGGTCACAGCCGCTACGATAAAGACCATCGCGGCGCCCACAGTGGAGATCGGTTGCGGCAGGTAGTAGCACACCACCATCAACGGGATCGCCACGATCCGAAGTCCAGTGAGCAAATTGGGCAAATTTTTCGGCAAGACTACGCTCCCGCTGTGTACGTCTGATTCTGACACACCCGGGGAGTGCTGTGCGCTCAGTCGTTTACGGTATGCAGATGGTCGTAAATTGTGCGTGCGACGGCATCACTAATACCCTTGATCTTGGAGAGTTCCTCCACGCTGGCATTTTCGATTGCCTTGGCGCTGCCAAAATGGCGCAGCAGCTCACGACGGCGCTTGGCGCCAACACCGGGAATATCCTCCAAGAGCGACTGCTTACGTGCCTTGGCCCGCTGGCCGCGATGCCCACTGATCGCAAAGCGATGCGCCTCGTCACGAATCTGCTGGATCAAATGTAAGCCTGGATGATCACCCCGCAAGCGCATCTCGGCACCGGAATCTGCGTCAACCAACGTCTCGAAACCCGCCTTGCGGGTGGTGCCTTTTGCCACGCCCACCACTTTGACGCTGGTGATGTCGTGGGTCGCCAGCACCTGCCGCGCCTGGCTCACCTGCCCCTTGCCGCCGTCGATAAATAAAATGTCCGGGAGCTGCCCCTCGCCATTCGCCAGTCTTTTGTAGCGTCGCTCCAGCGCCTGCTGCATCGCAGCATAGTCATCGCCAGCGGCAATATCCCTGATATTGAACTTACGATAATCCGACTTTCGCGCGCCGCTCCCGTCAAATACCACGCAGGACGCCACAGTGGCCTCTCCGGAACTGTGGCTGATATCGAAGCACTCCATGCGCATAGGGATCGTCTCTAGGTCAAGAGCGCGCCGAAGAGATTCCAAACGGCCCGCCATGGTTTGCTTGCCAGCGAGGAACGATCGCAGGTTGTTCTGGGCATTTTGCGCGGCCATTTGCAGCCATCGGGATCGAGCGTCGCGGACTTTATCCTTGATCACGACCTTGCGGCCCGATTCCGCACCCAACGCCTCCTCCAACAACGCACCGTCTGCCATTACATGGCTGGTGACGATTTCCTGGGGTATCTGCTGCTGACCGGATAGATAGAACTGGGGCAAAAAGGCTTCGAGAATCGCCCCGGGTGGCTCGTCGAGGCGAATCTGCGGGTAGTAGCTGCGACTACCCAGCACCCGTGCTTCACGGACAAACAGCACCTGTACGCAGGCGTGACCGTGCTCAGTGAATACTGCCATTAAGTCCAGATCCCCTCGGGTACCTTCAATGTTCTGGGTGGCCTGTATATTCTGGAGCTGGCCGATCTGGTCGCGAATGTCGGCCGCCTTTTCATACTCAAGCTCAGCCGCCGCTGATTCCATATCATCGGCAAGTCGTGTCAGGAGATCGTGGGAGCGACCACTCAGAAACAGCACCGTCTTGTCGAGTTGCTCCTGATAATCCTCATCCGACACCAAACCAACACAAGGTCCTGAGCAACGCCCGATCTGGTACTGCAGGCAAGGACGGGACCGGTTACGAAAGTAGCTGTCGCGACACTGCCTTACCTTGAAGACCTTTTGCATGAGGTGGAGCGTGGAGCGCACGGCCCCTGCGCTGGGGTAAGGCCCAAAGTACTCTCCCTTGCGCCGCTTGGTACCTCGATGAAAGCTCAGTCGCGGCCAACGGTCATCAGAGGACAGATAGATGTAGGGGTAGGACTTATCATCTTTCAGCAGGATATTGTAAGGCGGCCGATATTGCTTGATCAGATTGTGCTCGAGCAACAGCGCATCGCGCTCTGTTGTGGTGACGGTGACCTCGATATTGTGAATGCGGGCAACCAATGCCATGGTTTTGGCCGTCAGACCCGACGCCCTAAAATAGCTGGTGACTCGGTTCTTCAGGTTTCTCGCTTTGCCTACATAGAGTAAGTCACCCCCCTCGCCGAACATCTGATATACGCCCGGTCGCGAGGTGAGCTGAGCAAGGTACGATTCGGCGTCAAACTCGGTCACGGAACGCTCGTCTCAGCTGCAGTCCCCATCAGCTGCGGCTCGCGCTCCAAAGTCACATCAAAGGCGTCTCTGACACTGGCGGTTATCTCATCTGCCAGGGCAAGCCATGGCGCTGCGGAGGTTGCACCGCAACCCACCAAGACCAACGCATGGTCGTCGGATACCTTCACACCCTCACGCTCAACACCCCGCCAACCCAAGCGGTCGATTAACCAAGCGGCAGAAATCTTCGCGAAGCCATTGGCTGTGGAATAGACCGGCAGACCCGGCTCCCTCTGCACGAGCTTATCTGCCTGATCTTGGTGTAGCAGGGGGTTTTTAAAAAAACTGCCCACGTTAGGGGTCACTACGGGATCTGGCAGCCGCTCACGACGAATGGACATCACAGCCGCCAAGACCGCATCGTGGGATAACGCTGCACTCGCCAAGCGGTTCTGCAAGCTGGGATAAGACGCCTGAACAGGCGCCTCACGATCGAGCGCAAACTCGACGGCCGTAACGATCCAGTGCGCGCCCGCCTCGCGCTTGAACACGCTATCGCGATAACCGAACTCGCAGGCATCAGGCGTTAACTGCTCTCGTTTACCAGAATGCCGATCAGTCACATGCACTGCACGAATCCATTGCGCCACCTCCACACCGTAGGCACCAATATTTTGAATCGGCGCCGCGCCCACGGATCCCGGAATCAACGCGAGATTGGCCAGGCCGTGCAAGCCTCGATGGTGACACCACAGCACAAAGTCGTGCCAGTTTTCCCCCGCCCCAACGCGAACAACCGCAACACGACCATCATCGGCTCGCAATTCGCGGCCCTTGATCGCAATGTGAAGTAACGTGCCCGGTATCTTTGGCTGTAGCACCACATTACTCCCACCACCCAAGACGTGAACCGCCCCGGTTGCACGCGCCTTAACCAGGGCGCTGTCAAGGTCGGCGGGGCTGGCAATGCTAACCAGACGACTGGCCGTTGCCCTGAGCCCAAGCGTATTGAGTTTCTTCAAGTCACCGTTTGTAACCATGACATCAGCTTTCCGCAGCCAATAATCGCCTGATAACGGCCAGATCTGCTTCGGTGTCGACACCCGGGGGCACGGCCTCTGGCGCCAACTCAATCTGAATCAGCGCGTCATTTGCCAACGCCCTCAACTGCTCCAAGGACTCGCTCTGCTCCATCGCCGCGGGCGGCCAGCGTACAAATTGCCTTAAGAATCCGGCGCGGTAGGCATACAAACCCACATGCCGGTACATGGACGCCGCCGGACCACCCTGCCGGTGCGAAGGAATAGGCGCGCGGGAAAAGTACAGGGCTCTGCCACCCTCACTGGCCACTACCTTCACCACGGATGCTTCATTGGCATCCTCTCGGTCAAGCGGCTCCATCAGCGTCGCCATGTCTGCGGTGGGATTAGCCTGTAGCAAGGCCGCCACCCGCTCGATATTCGCCGCCGGCATCAGGGGCTCATCACCCTGTAAGTTCACAATAATTTCTTCATCGCGCCACTCCAATTGCTCCGACACCTCTGCCAACCGGTCGGTGCCCGAGGCGTGATCCTCCCGCGTCATGACCACGTCGGCACCGCGAGCCGTCATTGCGTCGGCAATGCGGGTATCGTCAGTGGCGACAATCACGCGCTCCGCCCCCACCGCCATTGCCCGCTCCCAGACCCAAGCCAGCATCGGCTTATCCAAAATCGGTAACAGCGCCTTGCCGGGTAGCCGTGTGGAGCCGTAGCGAGCAGGGATGACAATGTGAAACATCAATACCTCAGCCAGTTCTTTTAGCCCTTGGAGAGCGTTGCCGCCAATTTATCTAGCAATGATGGCGGCAATCGCGTCTCAATTTCCACCACCCACACGCGCGCCGCGACCGCACTATTTTCAATCGCACCCAATTTGACAGCATCCTTGGCGGTAATCACCACCACGTCGGTTTTCACCTGCTTTAGATGCTCTGGCGAAATCGCTTCATGGTCGGGCAAGACGACACCGGTCACGCTCAATCCCAGCGCTGACAGCATCTTAAAAAACTGATCGGGTTGTCCCAATGCCGTTATGGCGGTTATCGGAACTTGGCCCCACTGAGAATGCCAGTCTGACCACGACAGCGCGCGCTCCGATGAGAGCTGCCGCATCGACCCAACGCTGTAGGAAAAAGACCGATCAGGATCTTTGCTATTGCGCTCCAACACCCAATCTACCGCGGCCAGGCGAGACGCCGGTTCACGTAATGGGCCCGCTGGAATAACGCGCCCATTTCCCAGGCCCCTTTGCGCATCCAACACAATGATCTCCAAGTCTCGTGGAAGTCCGTAATGCTGGAGCCCATCATCTGACAGCACCACATCGACCTCAAACTGATCGACTAAGGTTTCAAGCGCCCGGGCACGTTCAGGACACACCGCAACCGGGCAGCCCAACCGCTGCCGAATGAGCAACGGTTCATCGCCAACATCCTCAGGACTGTCTGAGGCAGAGACAAGATGCGCTCTCTTGCCAATGCGCCCGCGGTAACCACGACTAACGACACCGACAGAAACGCCCTTGCCGAGCAACCACTCACCAAGGGCAATGAGCACCGGTGTCTTGCCCGTACCCCCCACTGTGAGTCCGCCAATGACCCATACCCGAGCCCCGTAATCACTTCCCCGATTGCGCTGTCGACGGGCTGATCTTCTTCTTATTTCCCATTCAACCACCCACGAGAGCGGCACCAACGAAAAAGACAGCCAATGTTCCTCGTACCAAATGCGCTGCAACAGCCGCTCAAGTGCTGCCCGGAAGGCAATCACGATGAGGAGAAGCCCTGTTGGTAGAGGCTTCTGTAAAGCCCCTCCGATGCCATCAAGTCGGCATGACTTCCCACGGCAACGATCTGCCCCTTGTCCATAACAACGATGAGATCCGCGCGCTCTATCGTGGATAAGCGGTGGGCGATGACCAGAGTCGTCCTGCCCGCGGCCGCTGAATCGAGCGATGTCTGAATGGCAGCCTCTGATTCGTTGTCAAGCGCCGAGGTCGCCTCATCCAGAATCAATACCGGGGCATCCTTCAAAACTGCACGCGCGATCGCCAGTCGCTGGCGCTGACCACCCGAAAGGCCACCACCACCGTCACTCAGCCTCGTGTCCAAACCATCCGGCAGCGCCTCAACAAAACCGCGGGCCTGCGCCACCTCCAGAGCCGCAAAAATCGACGCGTCATCTGCCCGATCGACCTGTCCAAACGCCACGTTCGCTCGGATGGTGTCACTGAACAGCACAATATTCTGAAATACGACGGCTAACTGCCGACGGTAATCGCCCAGACGCAATTCGCCGATGGATTTGCCATCGAGCAGAATGCGCCCTGCACTCGGCGCATAAAACCGGCAGAGAAGCTGAATAAGGCTGGTTTTTCCTGCCCCGGAACGGCCAACAAAAGCCACCAGACTGCCTGCGGGAATATTCAGATCGACTTGCTCAAGCGCTGGGATTTCACCACCGGGGTAAGTAAAACTGACCCCCTCGAAACGGAGCTCTCCCTTAGCGCGGGATATCGCCGCCGTACCGGTGTCGTTCTCGGGTGGCGTATCGATTTGAATAAACAGATCCTCGGCGGCAGCAAGTCCCCTTTGCACCACGCTCTGCACATTGGTCATCGTCCGGATGGGTTTTCCCAGCTGGGTTGCGGCAGCAATAAATGCGACTAGAGAGCCGGCAGTAAAACCCGACAGTATTTCGGGATCCAGCGCAAACCAAAACAGGGCGCCCAGCGCAAAAGCCAACACTATTTGGGCAATCGGCGTGGAGGCTGCCTCCACAAATGCCAGCTTCAAACTCTGGGTACGATTAAACTGGCTGACCACCCTGAAGCGCTCGCTTTGTTGATCGGCTGCCGCGAACATTCTGATCTCATCAAAAGCGTGAACGCTCTCGTTACTCAGCTGCGTCACCTCTCCCATCGATTCCTGAATGCGGCGACTGTACCGTCGAAAATGCCTGCTCACGGCCAACACCACGCCTGCAATTGCAGGCGCAATGGCGAAGAAAACCAGGGTCAGCTTCCAGTTGAGATACAGCATGTAGCTGACCAATGCGATAATCGTTAGGCCGTCTCTCAACATTGTCTTCAGCGCCTCAGAGCAGGCGCCGCTCACCTGCTCAACGTTGAATGTCAATTTCGAGACCAACTCACCGTGAGAGTAGTGATCAATTGCTGCCTTAGGCACCCGTATCAATACGTCGAATACCTGGGTGCGAAGTCGATGTACCACCCCGCGGGCAACGATATTCATAAAGTAGTTGCCCAAAAAGTAGCCGGCTGCGCGGATGAAGGCGAGGACGATAGCGGCTATAGGCACCGCCACTCGGGCATAATCCAACGCGGATTTTTCTCCCTGTGGCCAGAGCCAGTAGGCAATTTGTGAGACAACGCCGATGTCTATCTGCGGCGACTCACCAAGAGAATCGAGCAGAAACTGGGTCAGATCCGCTAACAGCACGTTCGCACCGGAGTACACAATGAAGCCGAAGATGCTCAGCAGAAACGCGCCGGCATATTGAGCAACATAGCTCAACAGTCGCCCGTAGAGCGCCCAATCGCTGTCCCTATCTGTCCCTCGATTCAACGTGTTCCTCTCTCGTTAATCGGTTGCGTCGCTATGGTGAGCTGTTTGATGTCCAATCGCGACGCCACATCCAAGGCGGTGACGACATATTGATGTGGTGTCATCGCATCGGCAGACAAGGTCATCGGGATGTCATTATTGCCATTTATTTGTTGCTGCATCGCCCGCTTCAGACCCTCTGCGTCGCTAGGTACCGGCCGCCCATTTAACCGCATCTGGCCATGTGCATCGACAAACAGCACCAGCGCAAGATCGTTGGATCCTGCGGCGCTGGATGCCTCCGGCAGGTTCACCGTCAATTGACTGAATTCAAGAAACCGACTGGAGACCATAAAAAATATGAGCAGTAAAAAAACCACATCAATCAGTGGCGTCAAATTGATGGAGACCTCGGTGGCACGCGCGCGCCTGAAATTCATGGGTCGTATTCCGTTTGCTGCTTGGAATGGAGTGCATCCACCAACTTGATTGCCTCTCTCTCAAGACCCACCACCAGCGCGTCGATCCTTGCGGAGTAGTGGCGATGCATCACCAAACTTGGAATCGCAACCGCGAGGCCCGCTGCCGTTGTCAGCAGCGCCTCCGAAATGCCACCCGCCAAAACATTGGCATTACCGGTACCGTGGGTCGTGATATCTGCAAACACGCTTATCATACCCAGTACGGTACCCAGCAAACCGAGTAAAGGTGTGACCGCAGCAATGGTTCCAAGCGCATTGAGGTATCTCTCCAAACGATGCACTACGTGAGACGCCGCCTCGCGAATACTCTCACGCATGACCTCACGACCCTGATGCTGATTCAAGAGTCCGGCAGCCAAAATTGCACCCAGCGGCGACGCTTCACGTAAGGCCTTAAGTTGCTGTGGGCTCAAGCCCTCACTTCGCAGGCGCTGCCATATGGAGGCAAGCAGGTGCTTTGGCGCAATTTTCTCGCGATTCAAAGCAAAGTGCCTTTCGATACAGATTGCGAAAGCAATCACCGAGCATGCCACGATGACCGGCATGACCCATCCGCCCGCTGCCAGCAGTTGATACACACCATCCCCCTCTCGCCTGATCAGGGGAGTATACCGAGCCCCTTGGGCGAGCCCCACCGATAGCTGCGGCAGTTGTTCAGGGCAATTTCAGCCAGTAGGGCGTTGCGGTGTCCCGTTGTGCGCTGATTGTCGGGTTCGCGTTAGGCGGGTAACGAATTTGGATAGCACCTGCGCTGGCAGTGTTGAACACGGTGACTCCTCCCCTCCGACGCAACCGCTCGAGCACGACAGGATGGGGATGCCCGAAACGATTACCCCGACCGGCACTGACCAAAGCCCACGTGGGGTCCACCCATTTCAGCAAGGTATGGCTACTGGATGACTTGCTACCATGATGCGCCAACAACAGGACGTCGGCAGCGATTATTTCTCGCCAATAACGCACCACCTCTCGCTCCTGACCTGCCGAAATATCTCCGAGGGCCAAAATACGGTAATCATCAATCGTCAGTAAAAACCCGCAGGATAGGTCGTTGGTCTCAACCCTGCTATGACCCGGGCCGTTGACGATCAATATCTCCGCCCGCCCCCATTGCCATCGTTCTCCATTCCTGCAGGGCTCGCCACCAAACCCCAAGTGGCGGTTGACCGGCATTTGATCTGACAGAAAGGCCAAGCCACCGCTGTGATCTCTGTCGGCATGGCTGACCACCAGGACATCAATGGTCTCCACGCCCCGAGACTGAAGATAGGGCCATATCGTTTTTTCGGCCTGACTGAAGCTATCGGGAAATCCGTCACCGGTATCATAAACGAGCACTCGCCCATCACTTTCAATAATGACTCCAAGTCCCTGACCCACATCCAAAAAAGTAACAACGGACTCCCGTGGAGGCCGTTGCCCGGGGATTGCGAGGACCAGTGCGATGAAATAGGCCAACAGTGCGAACCGGCGATGACTACTCCAGAGCACCACGCCTATCACCGCCAAAATGAAACCGGCCAATGGCAGCGGCTGGTAGATCAAATCACAGAGATTGCAGCGCTCCAGCACTGCAATGACAGCGGGCATCAATAAATCCCAGGTCCCGACACTTAGCGCCAAAAAATAGGCGGATAGCGCTGGCATCGACGCGCTCAATAACGCCCCTGCAAACCCCGCCGGCACCATGACGAGGGTCACCGCCGGCACCATCACGATATTCGCCAAAACGCCAAGCCAACTGGCTTCTCCAAACCAGAATAAGGTCATTGGCGCCATCAGAAAGACTATTTTGACCTGCAGGCAAAAGAGCCCCGAAAAAGACTCGGCCTTTGCAGGCCCCGTCACAAGTATCCAGGTCGCCATCGCACTGAGCCAGAAGCTGGCGCCCAGCGCGATCTTTGGCTCCCAGAGCAACATAAAAGTCAGCGTCAACAACAGCGATCGTCTATTCTCACTAGACCATCCCAGCAGGCAGGGCACCTTGACTGCGCACAACATGAAAAACGCTCTCTGTGCGGGTAACGGGGCGCCAATAAGTACCACGTATAGCCCCGAGACCAGCAAGGTGCTCACGGTAGTGAGCCTATCGGTGCCTCGGTCTCGCGGTAGCTTCCAGAGTCGCCGCGGCAGCTGGGCGAGGCGCGACGCAAGCCCCGCCAGCAGCGCAATGTGCAGGCCGCTGATAACGACCAGATGCACAATGCCGAGTCGCTTCAGGTCAGCCCATAGCGCTGGCGACATCCCTCGCGTATCCCCAAGGAGCAATGCGCGCAGCACGACCCAGCCCTGACCCTCTCGCTCCGCCCATTCATCGATGAACCCCACTCTAAAATCGACCAGCCAGTCGTCGTCAGCTGATTGGATGATCGGACCCGCCACGACCGCGGCCGCATCCAAGCCTCGACTCACCCAACGGGCCTGATCGGGCAGCACGCCGGGGTTCCATTGACTGGTCAGCGCCTTGAGTCGAATCGGCCCCGACAGTAATACGCCGTAACGCATCGCTGCATCAAGCTCAGGCGTATCGAGATGCTGACGCAAAAGTATCCGTCGCGGTTCTCTGCATTGCTTGTCAGAGAGCGCCAACACCTCTAGCTCTGCAGTGACTCGCCAACCACCCCATGGTGCAGGTTCAGTTCTGGGCAAGGAGTCGATGCGTCCTGTGACCTCCACCTCTCGCCCAAAACACTCCTCGGGCAAACGCGCCTCCAGCCAGATCAAACCGCTCAAAGACCCCAGGAAAAACCCGAGAAATCCGCAGGCCAGAGTAATTTGTCGCCAATACAGGAGTGCAGGCAAAAACCCTGAGGCCGTCAGGCCCCAGAGAGGGTCGGGCAACCCGAGACTGAAAATAACGCCCGCCATCACCGCCAAGAGATCATGGGTTCTCAGGGAGTACACACTTCGCCTCGGGCGCTGCATTCTCTTAAACGAACCCGTCAAACGTAGCTCGTCATGAACAGCTATCAGTGAAGCGAAGAAACGCTCATCGCCCAACATCATTGGTTAAAATTGAGCGACAAAGGTCTATGATATGCGCCTTCAAATTGATGCTATTTCCAGAGAGCTCAAATGCTCAAAAGACGCCTCAGCAAATGGATCCCCTCGCCGCGCGAATTGCGGCAGCACCGATCGCTGAAAATATTTGGTAGCTGGACCGAGGAGACTCGGCTTTGGCAGCTCAGTCGCTATAGCGCTGCAAAGGCATTCGCCATTGGCCTGTATTGCGCGATGCTGCCCATTCCCGGGCAAATGTTCATCGCAGTGGCACTGGCCATCATTTTTACAGCGAACCTGCCATTGAGCTTCGCGCTGATCTTCATCACGAATCCACTCACCATGCCCGCCATTTTTTACGGTGCCTACAAGTTGGGGGCATGGCTCATGGGAAGACAGCCGCTTGACGTTCAGTTTGAGGCCTCATGGACCTGGTTCACGCAAAGTCTGGACGAAATATGGGTGCCACTGGTGATTGGATCCCAAGTGTTAGGGATCGTATTCGCAGTGCTGGGTTTTGCACTGATCGACACCCTGTGGCGAGCAGCGATCCGCCGCCAATGGCGCGCGCGAAAGCGACGGAGGCGTCAGTGACTCAGGGTCTCGGCAAGCGGCAGCCGCGCGGCTCGAACCGCGGGGATCGAGGCAGCCAGCACGGATAAAAAAATCGCAACAGCGCAAGTAAACAGAAAATCCTGCCACCGCATATCAACCGGTATGAAAGACAGGGGGTACACGTCAGTCTGCAATAGCGGGACGCCCAAAAGTTGCTCCAAGAGCCGCGCGATATGGGGCGCACCGCTGGCGAGTATCCATCCCAATCCCGCACCGAACACTGCGCCCACCGCACCAATCACAGCACCCTGCAAAAAAAATATAGCGACAATATCCCGGCTGACTGCACCCATCGTCACCAACATGGCAACGATTTTTCGTCGATCCGTAACGACCAACATCAATGACGACACGACATTAAAAGCGGCGACAAAAATCACCGAAAACAGGATTAACCCTATCAGGTCCCGGGACAGTTGAATTGCTGAGTAAAGGTTGCCATGGGTTGCGCGCCAATCATTGACTCGAAAATTTGACGGCACTATCTGCATGATTTCCCACCGCCATTGCGCCGCTTCAAATACATCCTTCAATTCAATCGCGAGGCTCTCTACCCCTCCCGAAAATGATTCAGCGGCGGGCAGAGCGCGTCGATGCGTCAGCGCGAGACTCTCATCCAGCTCCGTGCCCGAGACGAGGAGCGCCCGCAGAAACACGCTGATGGAAAGATAATCTTCGCCCTCTCGCCCGGGAATAATAAGAGTCACCGCGTCGCCAATCTCGAGGCCGAGGCGCAACGCGAGCGACTGACCCAAAATGAGATCTCGCTCAGTCATTTTGGTGAGGGTGGGCTGTAGTAAGGAGGCATAGTGGCTAACCGCCTCATCATCGACGGCCATCAACCGCGAGGCAAAGACCTCGCGCCCGCGCAGGAGCAATGCATCCATCGACCTGAAGCGCCGAACGCTCAGCACACCCGGCTGTTCCGCCAAGGTCTGCGACACGCCAGGCCAGTCCTCAGCCTCCGCGGCTCCGGTAACGACAACATGGGGCACCAAAGAGAGAATCCGTTCCCGCATTTCTCGGTCAAAACCATTCATGACCGACTGCACTGCCAGTAATAGCGCGATCGCCACCGCCATCCCGACTATGGAAATTCTGGATAAGAAGGCAGACAGGCCGCGCCCCGGATCCAGCGCTTGCCTGAGGGCAATCATTATCCGCAGACGCCAGGGCATTATTGGCGCTCGAGACGACCGGCAACCAGCGTCAGCTGTCGATCCATGCGACGGGCAATCTCAGGGTCGTGGGTTACCACAACAAAGGCGGTTTCATTGGTGCGAAGGGTTTGCATTGCAGCCAATACCTGCTCCGCTGTGGCTGGGTCCAGGTTACCTGTTGGCTCATCCATCAGTACACAGGTGGGCGAATTCACCAGTGCCCGCGCGATCGCCACGCGCTGACGCTCTCCTCCAGACAGCGCAGCGGGTTTATGAGCAACACGAGCAGACAAGCCCAACTGATCCAAAAGATGCCGCGACCTCTCTGCCGCTGCGGCCTTTGATAACCCGCCGATTCGAGCCGGCATCGCAACGTTCTCCAGAGCAGAAAATTCAGGTAACAGGTGATGCATCTGAAAAACAAAGCCCAAATTTTGATTGCGCCACAGGCTGCGCTCTCGTTCTAACATGTCAGTCAACGGACGACCCGATACAACCACCTCACCGGCACTCGGCGTATCCAGGCCGCCCAGTAAATTCAACAGCGTGGACTTACCGGAGCCGGATACGCCAACTATCGCAAGCCAGTCTCCGGACCTCACCGTCAGATCCAGCCCTGACAAAACCTCAACTTTCCGAGTTGCGTCGCTGTAATGCTTATCGACGCTGCGCGCTTCCAGCACCGGTGTCTCACTCATAATTTAGTGCCTCCGCTGCGGGAACGCGGGCGGCGCGCCATGCCGGGTAAACGCTGGCAACGATACTGAGTATCAATGCAGTCACCACGACCGCCAACACGTCACTCCACATAAGTTGAGACGGTAGCCCGGCAATGTAATACACCGCAGGGTCAAATAAGACCCAACCCAATGTCTGCTCGAGCCACACCGTCAGCTCGGAAACAGAGAGCGCCACCCAGACTCCCAGCGCAGCGCCCGACAAGATGCCCGCCATTGCAAGTATCAACCCGTGTCCCAAGAATACGCAAAGTAACCGATCCGGCGCTAACCCCTGCACCTGTAAAATCGCAATGTCGGATCTTTTTTCGGTAACCGACATTGTCAGCATTGAGATCAAATTAAACGCCGCGACAAGAATCACCGAGGTCAGCAGTACGCCCACCGTGATCTTTTCCATTCTGATGGCGGTGAACAGCGAGCCTTGGCGGTGCCGCCAATCCGTGACGCCAAAAGCACCGGGGCCTAGCGAAGCAAGGAAGGCTTTACTCTCCTCGAGCTGCTCCCTGTCACGAACCCGCGCCTGTACACCCCGTTGTCCCGCGGCGGCAAAGAGCCGCTGTGCAGTACTGAAGGAGACGAAGCCCTCAAACGCATCGGGCTGAGCGCCGACCTCGAACAATCCCACCACACGGAGCATTTTTGAAGCGGGAAAAACCCCCAGGGGTGTCATCGTCAATCGAGGCAACACGGCCTCGACTTCGTCGTCGATACCCACACCCAGCAATCGCGCCACATCAGCGCCCAGAATTACAGTAAATGGATTCTGATACAGAGATTCGGTACTACCAGCGATCAAATACCCGTCGATTGGAGTCACAGCCCTCAGCCCAGCCTCGGGCACCCCGGTTAACTTTATGCCTCGGCTACGCGCACCGCGTCGCACCAACACGGTACCTTGCTGCATAGCGCTGGCCGCCATCACGTCAGGATGCGACGCTACACTTTCAGAGAGCGCCACCAGAGAGGAGTAGGGTATCGGGCCCGTCTGCATCACAAGATCGGGAGCAATCGACAACAACCGCTGACGCAGTTCCATAGCGAAGCCGTTCATCACAGAGAGCACCACTATCAATACCGCGACACCCAACGTCATGCCCAAAAGTGAGGCCAGCGCCACCAACCGGGTAAAACGTCGCTGCCCGCCCCCGAGCGTAAAGCGCAGTGTCAGTTCCCAGAGCAACTGCACAGCATTTACCGCAAGGCGCGCGGAGCCTTAAGCTGCAGTAACCGTGGCTTCATCAACGGTCCGGGGCCTGAGGGTCGAATGTCTGAACCGACGCGGCGTCAGAGGCGGCCTCACACCGCTGCGGATTGCCGCCGCAAATTACGCACTCCTGATCGATACCAACGGCGCCCAGCCCGCCACAGGAGCCGGTTATCGGCGGCCGTCCGAAAATCACGCCCACAGACATGGCCACAACAATCACCACGAAAACGGTCAGGGTCAATAAAAAAGTCATTACGTTCCTCGCGCTTGATTGGCCGTCAGGGGCGACCGTCCGGCAATAATCGCCGCATGGCGGTGCTGGCAACCGCTTCCGTGCGGTCCCCTGATCGGATAATCAGGTATACCGCCAGACTCCGCGCTTCCGCCATTGCCATCGCCTCTGCTGACCCCATGACGGTTAATGCCGTCGCCCAAGCGTCTGCCATCATCGCAGAGCCGTGAACGACTGTCACGGAGATCACGTCGTGCTGAACAGGATAGCCGTCTCGGGGGTCAATGAGGTGAGAGTATCGAACTCCCTCGTGCTCGAAAAAATTCCGATAGTCGCCCGAGGTCGCCACACCCGTGTCAACCAGAGAGAGTGCGACTTGAACGCTGCGGCGTAAACCGGGCTCTGGGCGCTCGATCGCGATCCGCCACGCATCGCCCCTCGGGCTCACACCCCTCACCCGCACCTCTCCGCCCACTTCCAGCATGTAGTGGACAACACCCAATTCATCCAATGTATCGGCCGCAAGGTCGACCGCATAGCCTTTAGCGATGGAAGAAAAATCCAAAGCAACGCCCGGCGTCAGTTTGGTCAACAGTCTGACGTCGGGCTGCCAGTTCAGATGGCCCACACCCACCCTACCCAACGCTGAGCTGACAGCCGTCTCGGCAGGAAACCGAGTCGGGCCTGCGGGACCAAATCCCCAAAGGTTAGTGAGCGGGCTTACGGTGACGTCATAGGCGCCTTGCGTGACCTCCCCCAAAGCCAGTGCGGCAGTGAGTACGTAGGCAAAATCCCAGTCGACCTCTAAAGGTGTATCCTCCGCAAGCCCGTTGAACGCGCTGATCAAGCTATCCGGATCGTAGTGGTTCATGCTGTTGTTGACGATCGCAAACGCGGCTTCCACTCTCTCCTGAACAGATACACCTGTCACAGGCTCCGGCGCGCCCCAATAGGTCAGCGACCAGGTCGTGCCAAAAACACTGCCCCCGGTTTGAATGGGGCGGTCGCTGCCACCGCAAGCGGTCAGACAGCAAAAGGCCAGCACAAGTGCTGGCCCTCCCATAGCGATGCGCAATGCCGCCATCATCCGCCGAAGTCATCCAGAAAAATATTTTCCCGCTCAACACCAAGGTCCAACAGCATATTAATGACCGCGGCATTCATCATTGGAGGGCCGCACATGTAATACTCGCAGTCCTCTGGCGCAGGATGATCCTTGAGATACTGCTCATAGAGCACTTCGTGTATGAAACCGGTCAGTCCCTCCCAATGATCCTCTGGTTGAGGGTCTGATAGCGCCACATGCCACTCGAAATTGTCGTTATCCGCGTCCAAGCTGTCATAGTCCTCTACGTAAAACATCTCTCGAAGTGATCTTGCGCCGTACCAAAAGCTAATTTTGCGTTTGGACTGAAGCCGTTTCAGCTGATCGAAAAGATGAGAACGCATGGGAGCCATTCCGGCACCGCCGCCGATAAATACCATCTCGTTATCGGTCTCCTTGGCAAAAAATTCGCCAAAGGGGCCATAGACATTCACGGTATCGCCGGGCTTCAGATTAAAGACCCAGCTGGACATGGTACCCGCGGGAATATCCTGGCTACCCGGTGGGGGTGTCGCGATCCGAATATTGAACTTCACGACCCCTCTTTCTTCAGGATAGTTGGCCATGGAATAAGCCCGGATGGTAGTGTCTGGACACCCAGATTCGACCTTAAAGAAACCAAACCGTTCCCAATCAGCCCGGTACTCCTCGCCGATATCGAAGTCACTGTACTTCACGGTATGGGGCGGGCATTCCAACTGCACATAGCCGCCCGCTCGAAAGTCCACACTCTCGCCCTCGGGCAACTTCAGCACCAGTTCCTTGATAAAGGTTGCGACGTTCTGATTGGAAACAACGGTGCATTCCCACTGCTTGACGCCAAACACCTCGTCCGGCACCTGTATTTTGAGATCCTGCTTTACCGGGGTCTGGCAGGACAAGCGCCACCCCTCATCCGCTTCACGCCGGGTGAAGTGAGATTCCTCCGTGGGGAGCATAGCGCCTCCACCCGCCTGAACAACACACTTACATTGGGCGCAGGTGCCGCCGCCGCCACATGCGCTCGCCAGAAATAAATTAGCGTCGGCGAGCGTCTGCAAAAGCTTGCCCCCTGCGGGCACCTCGATGGTGCGCTCACCATTAATCTCTATGCTGATATTGCCACTCGAGACTAAACGACTGCGGGCGGCAATAATGATCATCACAAGTGCGAGTATGATCGCAGTGAACATGCCGGTACCATAAACGATGGTCATATCCATGTAACGCTAACCTCTCCGCTTCTCTCAACCTGAATACCGATTAAATATCGATCCCGCCAAAGGACATGAACCCCAGCGACATCAATCCCACCGTGATAAAAGTAATCCCCAACCCCTGCAGGCCATCAGGGACGTCACTGTATTTCAATTTCTCACGAATACCGGCGAGCGCCACGATTGCGAGCGCCCAACCGACGCCCGAGCCCGCACCAAAGACTGCACTCTCTGCGAAGGTCAGGCTACGCTCTACCATCAGCAGGGAGGCACCCAATATGGCGCAATTCACTGTGATCAACGGCAAGAAGACCCCCAGAGTGGCGTACAACGCCGGCACATACTTATCGAGGAACATCTCCAGAATCTGCACCAACGCGGCGATCACCGCGATATAGCTTAAGAGGCCAAGAAAACTGAGATCAACCGCTGGCAAACCGGCCCAAGCCAATGCTCCGTCCGACAGCAGGTTCTGGTAGATCAGATTGTTAACCGGCACCGTGATAGACAGGACCACGATGACCGCAATACCCAAACCGGCGGCGGTCTGGATTTTCTTGGACACAGCCAAAAAAGTGCACATGCCCAAGAAAAAAGATAGCGCCATGTTCTCTATGAAAACCGCCCGAACAAACAGACTGAGATAATGCTCCATCAAGCGCTCTCCTCGGCAGGGTTGTGGTGGGCGATTTTGAATTCCGGCGCTTCAACCTGCTCGGTGTTAAACGACCTGATCGCCCAGATAAGCAAGCCAATCAAAAAGAATGCGCTTGGGGGGAGCAGTAACAGGCCATTGGCCTGATACCAGCCACCCTCTGTCACCAGCGGCAAAATTTCGACACCGAATAACTTACCGGTACCAAATAATTCACGTACGGTGGCGATCACCAGCAAGACGAAGGAGTAGCCCAAACCGTTGCCAATGCCGTCAATAAAACTGGGGACGGGTGGGTTCTTCATCGCATAGGCTTCGGCGCGACCCATCACGATGCAATTAGTGATGATCAACCCAACAAATACCGACAACTGCTTGGAAATGTCGTAGGCGACGGCCTTGAGGACCTGATCCACCACGATGACCAGCGAAGCGATAATGGTCATCTGCACAATGATGCGGATACTTGAGGGAATAAATCGCCGGATACTTGAGATGAAAAGACTAGAGAAAGCGGTGACAAGCGTCAGTGCAATACACATAACCACCGTTACCCTAAGAGAGGTGGTCACCGCCAAAGCGGAACAAATCCCGAGGATCTGCAAGGCAATGGGGTTATTTTTAAAAACGGGATCTGCGAGGGTATCGCGCATGCTCATCAGACTTCTTCCTGTCGCAAGTTATCCAACAGGGGTTTAAATCCCTCTTCTCCGAGCCAGTACCGCACAAGGTTATTCACGCCCCGCGTTGTCAGCGTCGCTCCAGACAACCCATCGACTTGCCACTGTTCCTGATCAGACCCCGCAGCGACTGAGCCCTTCAGCACCTCAATCGCCACCTGATTAGCCCGATAGACCTGCTTGCCAGGCCAGATGGATTTCCACTTTGGGTTGTCCACCTCACCGCCCAAGCCCGGCGTCTCCCCATGCTCGTAAAACCCAAGCCCTGCAATCGTGTTGCCGTCTGCCTCCAACGCCATGAAGCCGTAGAGCGTTGACCACAGGCCATAACCCCGAATCGGCAGGATGATTTTATCGAGCGCACCGGCCTCGCTGCGCACCAGATAAACCAGCGCCTGATGCTCTCGCCGCACCAGCTTGGCGGGGTCATTGTCCCCCGGGATTGCGCGCGAAAGCTGCGGGTCATTGGCCGCTTCCCGCTGATCAAAGGTCGCGGGATCAATGCCATCAACGAATTCACCGGCATCCAGATCGACTACCCGGGTTTCTACTTGCTCGAACTGCGCCTCGACCGAAAGAGAGGGGTCCAGCAGGCCCGCCGCCATCAATATGTTGCGCTTCAAATCTCGTGTTTTATTCGCCTGCTGCGCTGGCTTCAGCACCACAGCAGCGGTAGAGACAATCACCGAGCACACCAGACAAAGCCCCAGTGCAACGCTCAGCACGCGCCCTAGCCCCTCTCCTTTAGCCGACACGCGCGAGCCTCCTTTTGATGTTGGCACTCACCGCAAAATGATCGAACAGCGGCGCAAAAAGGTTGGCAAACAGGATCGCCAGCATCATGCCCTCGGGGAATGCCGGATTGACGACTCGAATCAATACGCACATCACGCCGATCAAAATACCGTAGGCCCAACGGCCTGAGTTGGTCATCGCAGCAGAAACCGGGTCGGTCGCCATAAAGAACGCACCAAAGGCGAAACCACCGACCACCATATGCCAGTACCAGGGCATAGCAAAAGCGGCGTTGGAATCTGAGCCGACAGCATTGAGCATCAAGCTGAAGGCAATCATGCCCGCGAAGCAGCCCGCTATAACCCGCCAGGAGGCGATTCCCTGAAGTAGCAGAAACCCCCCACCAATCATGATCATCAGCGTGGAGGTTTCGCCTACCGAGCCCGGGATCGCGCCGACAAAGGCATCCCACCATGTGTAGGTCTCGGCGAGTCCGGGCATGCCTTGAGCAGCCACAATACCCAGAGGCGTCGCACCGGAGTAGCCGTCGACGGCGGTCCAAACCGCATCACCAGAAATCTGTGCGGGATAGGCGAAGTAAAGAAACGCCCGCCCCGTAAGCGCGGGATTAAGAAAATTCTTTCCCGTGCCGCCAAAAACCTCTTTGCCGATCACAACACCAAAACTGATACCCATTGCGGCTTGCCACAGCGGCAAATCCGGCGGCAAAGTGAGGGTGAACAAAATAGAGGTCGCGAAAAAGCCTTCGTTGACTTCATGTCCTCGCCTCATGGCAAAAAGTACTTCCCAAAATCCGCCGACGGCAAACGTGACGAGGTAGAGAGGCAAAAAATGCACCAACCCGTACAGCAGGTTGTGCCAGCCATTGCCGGCATCGTGGCCACCGAGCACAGCAACGATGTCACCACGCCAGCCCTCTAGTGCGCTTCCCGAGAGGGCCAACACCTCGTTAGCTTGAACGCCGATGTTGTACATGCCGTAAAACATGGCGGGAAACGTAGCGAACCAGACGGTGATCATGATGCGCTTTAAATCCACGCCATCTCGCACATGCGCATTTCCGCGCGTCACACTTGAGGGCGAATAAAAAATGGTATCGACCGCCTCGTACAACGCATACCAGTTCTCAAAGCGGCCGCCTGATTTAAAGTGCGGCTCCATTGCGTCGAGTTGTTGTCGCAATCCCATGTATCAGCCTTCCTTCTCGATGCGAGTGAGGTTGTCCCTCAGAATTTCACCGTATTCATATTTGCCGGGACACACATAGGTGCACAGGGCGAGGTCTTCTTCATCGAGTTCCAGACACCCCAATGCTTGCGCCACCTCGGTGTCCCCTACCAGCAATGCCCGCAAGAGCTGTGTTGGCAGAATGTCCAGTGGCATGATTTTTTCATAAGCACCCACCGGCACCATCGCCCGCGCTGAGCCATTGGTGGTGGTCGACATAGCCAGGGGCTTGAGACCCAACCAGCGAGAGAGGTATATCCCGAGCACAGAATGCTTATTCAAGCCAGGCGAGAGCCACCCGAACAACGTGCGCTGCCTACCCTCTGGCAATACCGAGACCTGTTGGTGATAGCGCCCCATAAAAGCGGTGCTACTCTGGACACCCCTGCCCCCCAGCACTGAGCCGGATATCAAACGGTTCTCACCATCATCTTGCTCCCCTGCCACCAGGGCCTGCAGATCTGCCCCCAATCGACTGAGCACCCATCTCGGACGCGTGAGGGAGGGCCCTGCAAGCGCAATAACCCGATCCGTGAAAAGCGCGCCATCCAGAAACAAGCGGCCGATTGCGATCACATCCTGATAGCCAATGGTCCACGCAACCCGAGAGAGGGACGCGCCCATCAAAAAGTGCACGTGCGTGCCCGCCAAACCAGCAGGATGGGGGCCTGCAAAGTCATGGCGACTGAGGCGCTCATGTGCACTCTGAGGAATCTCGGCGCCGGGCGCAGCACAAAGATAAACTTGGCAGGGGACCATTTTGACGAGCAACGCTTGCCCCAACACAAATGCCTCGGCGTCACGCGCAATAACTCTGGCAGGATCAGGGGCATGGGGATGTGTATCGATTGCGGTAATGAAGAGTCCAGCGGGCGCCGTCGCAGGATCAGCAACCTGGCTGAAAGGCCGCGTTCGCAAAGCCGTCCACTGACCCGAGAGCAATAACTGCTCTCGGATGGCTTCAGCGGAGAGCGCTCGGGCCTGTTCGGCAGTGTGCCGCTCAAAGGCGACCGCCTCATCGTCCTCAATGTCTATGACAACCGACTGAAAGGCCCGTTTGGCACCTCTGTTGATTGCCGCCACCCGACCGCCCGCAGGTGAGGTATACCATACGCCCTCACATTTTTTATCGGTAAATAACAATTCTCCTCTTTTGACCTGATCGCCCACCTGAACAGCCATGGTCGGCTTCATCCCGTGGTAGTCGGCGCCAATCAAGGCGACTGCGCGGCAGCCGGGTGCAGTATCGATCTCTGCTGTCGGCGATCCTGCCAGTGGCAGCGTCAAACCGCGTTTGATCTGTATCGTCTCAATGCTCATCTGCGTTACCGAACCGTGGACCAAAAAATGCCACGAGCAAACCCGCCTCCCGAGGTCTCGGGGGACAATTGCTCAATTCACTTTGGGGTCGGACCCCCCTCCAGACGGAGATGCGTCTGGTTTCGGACCGGGGGCTTCTGATGGCCGGACCTAGCGGGCTCTCATCGGTCGCTTGTATTTTATTCGACTTGATCGATCAAGGCCAACCCATTGGCCGCTTTGTGTCGATTAAGTCGGAAAAATCCCGTTCGCGGGGTAGGTTTGGTAGCGAATGCCAGCCATTCGCTCCAAAATGCGATATACCTGACAACTGTACCCGTACTCGTTGTCGTACCATAGGTAAAGGACCGCTTGGTTGCCGTTGACGATGGTCGCTTTTGCGTCAAAAACACACGCCGACCTCGAACCCACGAAATCGCTGGAGACCACTTCTGGCGAGTTGGAATAATCAATCTGCTTTTTCATATTGGAGTGGAGCGCTGTCTCGCGCATAAACTCGTTAAGTCCCTCCCGGGTCGCTTGCTTCGACAGCGTGAGGTAGAGGATAGCCATGGAAACATTCGGCGTGGGAACGCGGATCGCATTACCGGTGAGCTTCCCCTCGAGCCCCGGCAACACTTTAGCGACCGCCTTCGCCGCACCCGTCTCTGTCAGCACCATGTTCAAGGGCGCACTCCGGCCCCGTCGCTCGGCTTTGTGATAATTGTCTATCAAGTTCTGATCGTTGGTATAGGCATGAACCGTCTCAACGTGGCCCGCAACAATCCCATACTCATCATCAGCCGCCTTGAGCACCGGAACGATAGCGTTAGTCGTGCATGACGCGGCAGAGAGAATGGAATCCTTTGCTTCGATATCGCTGTCGTTGATGCCCGCCACGATATTCTTGATGTCGCCCTTGCCGGGGGCGGTCAAGATGACTTTAGAAACGCCCTTGGCCTGCAGGTGCCTCGACAAGCCCTGCCGGTCGCGCCATGCGCCGGTGTTATCCACCACAATACAGCGGTCAATACCGTATTGAGTGTAATCAATCTCCTCGGGCGCATCGGCGTAGATCACCTTAACCTCGTTGCCGTTGGCAACAAAAGATTGTCGCTCCTCATCGACCCGAATCGTGCCTTGGAATACCCCGTGGACCGAATCTCGGCGCAAAAGACTTGCCCTTTTCAACAGGTCGTCCTCCGCGTTTCCGCGCCGCACCACGACTGCCCGTAAACGCAAACTATCTCCGCCGTCGGTTTTGGCGATCAGGATCCTCGCCATAAGGCGCCCGATTCGTCCAAACCCATACAGCACCACGTCAACAGGGGCATCCACCGGTTTGTGGGTCGAGCCAATGAGATAGTCGAGTTCCTGGGCCACATATTCTTCAACCGAGAGTCCTACACCGGCGCCCTTGTCAAAATAGGCGACCGCGAGGCGACCGACGTCCAAATGGCAGGGGCCCAAATCGAGGGAATTGACCGCGTTCAGCACGGGCGTCGTCTCAAACTCCGATAACTCGTTACCCTCCATCTGTCTTACCCAGCGGTGACTTTTCATGATATCCAGCACCGACTGGTTGACCAGAGAGCGGCCATAGATATAACTCTTGACGTTGCGTTCGCGCGACAGCCCACCCACTAACGGTATCATTGATTCAGCAAGTGCCTCCCGCTGTTTCCAGTCGGCGAAATAGTCATCGGGCCTGGAGCGTTTACGGTCTTCGGTCACTGGAACTCCTTAGCTTGATCTATCAACGAGTGAGCATGAACCACCAATCGGGCCGTTGCCCGCATGCTTGCGCCCTACTGGGCCCTCGCGGGCGCCATTATCAATTCGCGCCCCGCGCTAAGCAACCTTAAAAGCACTATTGCCATGGTTGTCAGGCGCCGCCGGGCCTACAATAGCCTGCAAATGTCAGTCCTTCGCAATGCTTAGAGATCACCTTATCGATACGCCGTGGCCCCAGGTTGCGGGCTCCCGAACCGCAGTGGGTCCACTGCCTGGTTCTGCGGGCTCTGCAGCGATCGCGGAGCTCGCTTCTATGGATCGACCACTCATCACCTTGGTGGCAAGTTCCACTGACGCGTTGGTCCTCGCCCGCGAACTGCCGATGTTCCTCGAGTCCGATATACCGGTGCTCACGTTGCCTGACTGGGAAACACTACCTTACGACCACTTTTCACCTCATCAAGACATCGTTTCGCAACGACTGCGGACATTTTACGAACTCCCCAAACTCAACAGCGGCATCGTCATACTGCCTATCACCACGGCGATGCTCCGCACTCCCCCCAAATATTTCGTCGAAGGCAACACGCTCGATTTAAGCGCCGGTGACCAGTTTGATCTGGCGCGTTTTACGGCTGGCCTAGCGCTCAATGGATACCGGGCAGTGGAGACGGTAATGGAGCATGGGGAGTTTGCGGTGCGGGGTGCGCTGCTGGACGTTTTCCCAATGGGTAGCGAAGCCCCCTATCGCGTCGACCTGTTTGATGAAGAAGTTGAAACCCTCCGGATTTTTGATCCTGAGACGCAACGAACCGTTGACCAAGTCCCGCGCATAAAACTCATGCCGGCAAGAGAATTTCCCGTCAACGCGGACGCTATTGAGCGATTCCAGATGGCATGGTTCGACGCATTCGACGGCGACGCAGATCTCTGTCCCACTTTTACCGAGGTCAGCGCTGGCCGTATCCCCGGCGGTACCGAGTGCTACCTACCCCTGTTTTTTGAGCAGTGCGGTTCCGTTTTCGATTACCTGCCTGAAAATGCGGCTGTCGTCTTGATGGGCGAACATCACTCGGCTGCGCAACGTTACTGGTCAGAGATCAGCGGGAGGTTCGAGGAATACGGCATTGACCCCAGACGTCCCCTTCTTCCGCCAAAACGCAGTTTTCTGCCGGTAGAAGAACTCTATGGAGCGCTCGGAGGGCACGCAGTGCTTGAACTCAAATCGACTGAGCAAGCCCCGGCCCACGTTACAACGCCTTTCAACGCTCCGCCCATGCTGACGGGAGCCACGGGCGGAGAAAGTTACCAAGATTCGTTACGCAGATTTATCGACGAACACCAAGGCCCCATCCTGTTATGTGCAGAGAGTGCTGGCCGCAGGGAAATTCTACTGGAGACACTGGCAAAGGCAGCGCTCCAACCCGAGCCAGTCAAGAATTGGCGGGATTTCATTGATCGCCGAGTCTCGTTTGGCATCACCGTCGGCCCCATTGATCGGGGACTTTATGCGGGTCCGGGTGCGCCCACCCTTCTTTGTGAGTCACAGCTTTTTGGCCAACGTGTGGCACAGCGTAGAAGACGCACGACACGCAGTGAAACCGATACCGATGCGATCATCCGCGACCTAACCGAACTCCGCGTCGGGTTACCCGTGGTCCACATAGAGCACGGTGTCGGTCGATACCTTGGACTGCAGGTACTGCAAATAGAGGGCGACGATGCGGAATTTCTGCTGCTGGAATACGCAGAAAGCAACAAGTTATATGTTCCCGTAGGCTCCCTGCACCTGATCAGTCGTTACACCGCTGGCGACCCCGATACGGCGCCTCTGCACCGCTTGGGTAGCGATCAATGGGACAAGGCCCGAAAAAAGGCCCAGGAGCGTGCAGCAGATGTGGCAGCGCAACTCCTTGAGGTCTATGCAAGGAGAGAGGCGCGTGAAGGTCACGCGCATACCCTCGATGAACAAAAGTGGCAGCGCTTTTGCGAGACCTTTCCATTTGAGGAAACGCCTGACCAAGCCGCAGCAATTCAGGCGGTTCGGGAGGACATGTGCGCGCCCAAAGTGATGGACCGGTTGGTATGCGGTGATGTCGGCTTTGGCAAAACTGAGGTTGCGATGCGGGCAGCGTTCATCGCTGCACAAAACGGCAGGCAAACCGCCGTGCTGGTACCCACCACCTTGCTAGCCAATCAGCATCACGCCAACTTCCGCGATCGGTTCGCCGATTGGCCCTTCACCGTCGAGGTGGTCTCACGCTTCAAGTCGGGCAAAGATCTGCAAAATATCATCGAGCGTGTCCGCTCCGGAAAAATCGACATTTTGGTGGGGACCCACAAGCTGCTGCAAAGCGATTTCGGTTTCAGAGATCTCGGACTTTTAATTATTGATGAAGAGCATCGGTTTGGCGTGAAGCAAAAAGAGGCCATTAAGGCATTACGCGCCGAGGTGGATATTCTCACGATGACCGCCACCCCTATCCCACGAACACTCAACATGGCGCTCGGTGGCCTCCGGGATCTGTCAATTATCGCCACCCCCCCTGCACGGCGCCTATCGATCAAAACTTTCATTAGAGAGCACAGCATCGCGTTGGTGAAAGAGGCGGTGCTCAGAGAAACGCTGCGGGGCGGCCAGGTGTTTTACTTGCACAACGAGGTAAGAACCATCGAGGAAACTGCCCGCAAATTAGGGGAACTGCTTCCCGAACTTTCTATTGGCGTCGCTCACGGGCAACTCCGCGAACAGGCACTGGAACGTGTCATGAAAGACTTTTATCACCAGCAGCACCACATTTTAGTATGCTCGACCATTATTGAGACCGGGATCGACATCCCTAGCGCAAACACCATCATCATCGAGCGTGCGGATCGATTCGGATTGGCACAATTGCATCAGCTCCGTGGGCGCGTTGGCAGATCTCATCATCAGGCGTATGCCTATCTACTGAGTCCGCCCCGCAGCGTTATTACCGCCGACGCACAGAAAAGACTCGACGCTATCGAGGCGGCCGGCGATCTTGGCGCCGGCTATCAACTGGCCTCCCACGACATGGAAATACGGGGTGCCGGCGAACTACTAGGGGCCGAGCAGTCCGGCCAGATCCACCAGGTGGGCTTTTCACTCTACCTCGAGATGCTGAACAGCGCGGTATCCGCGCTGAGACGAGGCGACATCCCTGACATTGATCAACCGCTCGACAGCGGCACCGAAGTCAAACTCCATGTCCCCGCACTCATTCCCGAGGACTACCTGCCAGACATCACAACCCGCCTCGTGCTTTACAAACGCATCGCGCAGGCAGCGAGCGATCACGCACTGCGCGAGATACAAGTTGAAATGATTGATCGCTTTGGTTTGTTGCCTGAGGCAGTCAAGAACCTGTTTACCTGCGCGCAGCTCCGGGTGGCTGCGCAAAAATTGGGTATCAGCGAGATCGATATGACCGATGAGGGTGGTAGCATCGAGTTCAAGTCATCTACAGCCGTTGAGCCCGCAGCGATAGTGAAACTGATTCAAGCCGAGCCACTCTGCTACAGCCTCAGTGCCACCGGCAAGCTGCGGGTAAAGAAGCCCTTACCTACCCTGCTCTCCAGAGCAGAATTTATAGAAAACCTAATCCATCCCTGGTTGGAAGCGGCATGATACGACTCCGTTGCCTTTTGCCCTTTTGCGGCATGCTCGCGAGCGGCCTAGCTGCCGCACCACTGCCGGGGGGCTTTGATCACTCTGGTTGGTATGAATTTGAAGTCGTCGTTCTGGTCAACACTGAGCCCGAAGTGTTGGAGAGCGAAACCTGGCCTCTTCTGCCCCAGCCGGGCTACCCCAGCCGCTGGCGATGGCTGTTGCAGCGCCCATCGGTTAAGGAGGAGACGTTACGGCAAGCGAACGCTCATGTTCTCCGCAGTCGATCGGGTCATACCATGATTTATGACCCCGAACCTCCGCCAATGCCGTGGCGACCATCGGACGCGGTGCTCACCCAAGGAGATCTCGACTTGATCAACGAGCTGATCGACCTAGGATTGGGGTCAGCCTCCAAAGACAGTGAAATGCCATTGTTAGAAGACGACCCAGAGGCGGTGCAACCGGCGGCAGCAGGTGGCGTCGACCTGGTGCTCCCATTCGAAGCCAGCGACCCCGAGGTGCCGAAGAAAAACTTACTTTCGCTGGAGTCGCTGGTTTTGGACGGCTCACCCGCCAGAACAGAGCAAAAAATCAGCGTGCCTTTTGCACCACCAGAGCAGCGCGCGGAGCTACTTCCTGTTTTGGTGACCGCGACACCCATCCCCCTACCGGCGACGTTTGAGAAGCTGCCCCTCAAAAAACTGGCGCCAGGACTCAGGCGTTATCGGAGGAGCAACAGCGACGAGGTCATTGCAGCTGCATCATGGCTACAGGGCCCCAGCAGTGAAAACTTGCCGATTATGATTGAACCTGAGAGCGGCGACGGCTACCCCCTGGCACAGGGATTCATTCAGGTTGTACCGAGAGCCAACGGCTGGCGTTTGGGACTGAACGTCTGGGCCAACACGCAGGGTCAATATCTACCCGACATTTTTGAGATGGAGCCGCCCCCACCTTCGCCACCCAGAACCACGCGAGTGACGGCGGCGCCTCCCTCACTGGATCACACATCGGAAAGATCCGGCACCAGTGAGGCGCTGCAATTGAGTAATGGGGCGGTCATAAAAACCGCGCCTGCCACAGTTGAGCCGCTGGAGCCGGCGGACTCTCCTGCGCCGCTTGGGGATGCGATCAATTCTGGTCCGGGGCGCGCTCAAGAACACACGGCTCCGCTCCCCCCTGCGTGGCATTGGCGTCACGTCATCCACGTCGCGGACACGGTGCCGCTAACCGAGAACCGACTACGGTACTACGATCACCCCGTGATTAAGGTCTTGGCGATTTGGCGGGAACTCAGTTGGTATGAACTTTACCGGCGTGGCGCCCTGCTCAAAACGACTGAACACCCTGCCGCTGACCGACCGGCCTCCCGATAGGCGAGACGCGCCACCCACTCACGTCCCCGCGCCAACCTGCGGGCCCTCGGCATCCAGTAAAACAGTCTGCGTGGGGAACGCGATCTCAGCACCCAGACGGTCAATAATCTCGAGGATATTCAGCAGGATCTCCTGCTTGACCCCGTGATACGTCACCCAATCGGTGGTGCGCGTAAAGGTATAGACAAAGAAGTCCAGCGACGAGGGCCCGAAAGACACAAAGTTCACAATTAAGGTTCGCGATTGATCAATCGCCTCATGCTCACGCAGCATTGACTCCACTTCGGCAACAATAGCGGCGACGGCCGCCGCGTCGCTGTAACGGACGCCAATGGTTTCGTAGATGCGGCGGTTGCGCATGCGCGAGGGATTCTCGATAGCCACCGTCGAGAATACCGAGTTGGGTACATAGAGCGGCCGCTGATCAAATGTTCTTATGCGGGTAATCCGCCACCCGACATCCTCTACCGTGCCCTCGATTTCACGATCAGGCGACCTGATCCAATCGCCCACCGCGAAAGGACGGTCGAGAAAAATACTGAGCCCACCCAAAAAATTGGCGAGTAAATCCCGGGCAGCAAAGCCCACGGCAATGCCCCCCACCCCGCCAAACGCCAATAGGCCCGATACCGATACTCCCAGTGACTGCAGAATCATAATGCCGGCAATCACCCAAAGAACGATTCGGCTGAGGCGGGCGATGGCATTGATGGTGGCGCGCGCTCCAGATTCCAGCGCGCCGCGATGCTCCCCCAACAATTCCTCTTCGACGCCGCGACTCAGACGATGTGCAAGCCAACCCACCAGTAACAGTATGGCCGTATCTGAGAGCGTCATCAGGGCTTCGCGAATACCGTCAAGTGCGCTGAACAACGACAGGGACAGCAGCCCCAGAACAACCCACATGACCCATTGAATCGGCGGAAAAATGGCGTAGAGAACAACATCGTCCCAGCGGGTGTCGGTGCGATCAGCGGCAGCCGTTAAGGATTTAACCAAGCGATAGATACTGTAGTGGCCGACGAGTCCCACCAGTAGCAAAGTCACGAAAACGATGCCGTCTGTCGGCACGTGCAAAAACGTGGCGAGTGGCTCCAGAAGTCCTCTTAAAAACAACATCAGCAAAACCGCTCCCTGAAGGCGTGACCTATCCTAACCCAGCTTCCACCGACCAGCACCAAACCTTCTGTACAAAAACACAGTCTGTATATATGATCAGCGTTTGTAATGGAGGCGACACTATGAAGCTAACTGCCAGACAACAGCAAGTACTCAATGTCATCAGGGACTATGTCGCCGATACGGGTTACCCACCGACCCGGGCCGACATCGCCCGCGAATTGGGCTTTAAGTCGGCCAATGCCGCTGAGGAACATCTCCGCGCCCTTGCGAGAAAAGGCGCCATCGAGATGATAGCCGGCGCCTCTCGCGGGATCCGTCTGACCGAGAGCAGCGGACTCCCGATCATCGGCCGCGTTGCGGCGGGTTCACCCATCTTGGCGACGGAACACATCGAGGACCACTGCGAACTCGCGCCGGGATTCTTTGCTCCCAGCGCGGATTACCTGCTTAGGGTTTCAGGGGATAGCATGAAAGACGTGGGCATTCTTGATGGCGATCTGCTTGCGGTTCATAACACCCAAACCGCCAGAGATGGTCAGATTGTTGTGGCTCGCATCGAGGATGAGGTCACCGTCAAACGACTCAAGCGATCAGGGCAGCACACCCTGAGGTTACTCCCGGAAAATCCTGACTATGACCCTATTGTCATCGATCTTCGTCAGACTGAGGTATCAATAGAGGGTGTGAGCGTAGGCGTTATTCGCCAACAACTCTGACAAGCACGCTGAGTGGTGGCCCTCGAGCAACTCAAGGTGTTGTCTTCACTCGCAGCGAAGCACCGGGGCTCAGATCTATTCCCGCTTGCACGAGGTCGATGTGTGAATCGAGGCACCCTGCAGGGGTTTTTCTTTGGCGGGAGTGCTACTTGAAGCTTTCCTTTCCAGCTTCCGGGGAGGTGACGGAGCGCGTTGCCCCGCTGTGAACTAACGCCAGCGCTAACTCAGTGCAGCGTGCGTCTCTCTGACATGTCAGCGGTATCGACTTCGAGGTTGTTTACCTCAGACAATCTAGCCGCAGCCTCTATGCCAGCCTGAATCATGACTCGGGCGATTTCCAGATTATTTCCCATCAGATAGGCGTTCGACTCATCGGAAAACTGGATACTGACCAGTGGCTCTGACTCGTCTTCGACGCGTTGCAAAACCACCTCTCCATCACCTAGATCCACAATTTCGAGCAAAGATGTAGACACTCAATGTCCTCTCTATTGGTTAATCGCTCCGCAACACTACAAAGCGATACCCCACGTTAACACTCTCGCGAGGCATCTGCCACTCAGGGCCATTGCAACCGGAAACAGCGCGACCTCAGGACTCATCGATGGCATCGGCAATCAGCTGAGCGAGGTTCTCCATTTGCTCCAGCCACGCTTCAAAATGACGGATTTCAATACCGCTCACATCTGAAGCCAGCTGCCCGGGGCGATTCGATAACGACGCACGGGTAATGGGTCGCTTTAACGCTGATACCCAGCCGTCATTCTCGAGTAGCGCACAGGCATCCACCTCCGCCGGGCGGACGAGGCCCGCTGGCAGTGCCGGCAAGTCTTCAACCGAATGCGGGGGCTGTTCCGGCACCTGTGTAATGCGACAGGCGGCGAGCAACAGCCAACCGTAAGCATCGAGAAATTGCTTTCTCACCGCTGGCGCATAGGCAAGCGCTATCTGTTCTGCCGGCTCCGCAGGCTCCGCACCTGCTTGACGCCAGCCTGCCAGAAGGATCCGGCCGTGGTAAATGCTCTGATTGGCAAAAGCCAGCGGGTGGCTCAATCGACAGTCTCGGGGGTGTTCGTCGCCGCCTTGGCGGGAGACTTAGCCTTCGCCTTGGGTTTTGCTTTTGCTTTTGCTTTTCTCTTGGCCTTGGGCTTTTTTGCCGTACCTTCCTCGACCCAACGTCCATCCGCAAACAGGGCTCGCCAGCCACTGGGCTTACCGTCTCGCTCGGACATCACGTATTGCTCTTTGGTTTTCCGGCTATAGCGGATCTGGGATCGACTTCCCTGATCATCCGTGAGCGGCGCATCAAACAGGTAATGATACTTGGGATCAATCTCTGCCTGATGCGGCAGGAGTTCGTCTACAAAAGGCGGACGCGTTTCCCGGTGCTTGGGAAATTGACTGGCCGCCAGAAAAATTCCTGAAGCCCCGTCGCGTAACACGTAATGATCATCCACTTTGCTGCAAGCCAACTCGGGCATCGGAACTGGGTCCATTTTTGGCGGCGCCGCCTCTCCATTGCGGAGCAGCTTTCGCGTGTTTTTGCAATCGGACTCGCTGCAGCCAAAATATTTTCCAAACCTGCCGGTGCGAAGTTGCATATCGGCACCGCACTTATCGCACTCAATAATCGGACCGTCGTAACCTTTGATGCGAAATTGGCCCTGCTCCACCTCATACCCAGAACAATCTGGGTTGTTACCACAAACATGAAGCTTGCGAGTCTCGTCGATCAGATAACTGTCCATCGCTGTGTGGCACTGTCCGCACCGGCGTTTGGTCAGCAGCAAACGCGATTCGGCCTCATCATCGGCATCAATACTGATGGCCTCATCACCAGAAATCAGGTTAACCGTCTCCTTACAGCGTTCCTTTGGCGGCAGGTTGTAGCCCGAACAGCCCAGAAAAACACCGGTACTCGCTGTCCTGATCTGCATTGAGCGGTCGCAGGCGTCGCAGGGAATGCCTGTCGGCGTCGGGTCGTTGGGTTGCATGCCGTCGGGCCCCTGATTGGCAGCCTGCGCCAATTTCCCACTGAAGTCGGCGTAGAAATCATTCAGTAGGTCTGTCCATGAGAGCGCGCCCTGGGCCACCTCATCAAGTCGCTCCTCCATCAATGCGGTAAAACCATAATCCAGCAAGTCGCTGAAACTGCCCTGAAGCCGCTCTGTGACAATATCTCCCATTTTCTCGGCATAAAACCGCCGGTTCTCGAGACGAACGTAGCCTCGGTCCTGAATGGTTGAGATGATCGCGGCGTAGGTAGAGGGCCGCCCTATGCCACGCTTCTCCATTTCTCTCACCAAACTCGCCTCACCATAGCGCGCCGGGGGCTTGGTAAAGTGTTGCTTGGGCTCAAAGCGCGTGACCTGAAGAGTGTCCCCCACGGCGAGCGGCGGTAGCACCGCGTCATCACCCTTTCGTGCCGCTGGCGGCTGAACCCGGGTAAAGCCGTCGAATTCAACAACTCTGCCCTTCGCGGTCAAACGACAGTCTCCTGCCGAGACCACCAACGTGGTGGAAAGGTAACGCGCGGGGGTCATCTGACAGGCGACGAATTGTCGCCATATGAGGTCATAGAGCCGCTCGGCATCGGGCTCCATACCCGCAAGTTGATCACGCTTTAGCGTCACGTCAGAGGGTCTGATCGCCTCATGCGCCTCCTGAGCACCCTCGCGAGACCCGTATCGGTTGGGCGCATCGGGCAAATAGCCAGGCGGAAACTCACCTTTTATCCAATCACGACAGGCCGCGACCGCCTCGTCGCTGAGGTTGGTTGAGTCCGTTCGCATATAAGTAATAAAGCCGGCCTCATAAAGACGTTGGGCCAGTGTCATCGTTTTTTTGACGCTGAACCCCATCCGGGTGCTCGCGGCTTGCTGCAGCGTAGAGGTGATGAAGGGTGCCGAGGGTTTGGAACTGGTTTTGCGCGACTCCAAGTCAGTCACATCAAACGTAGCGTTGGTCATTGCTTCCACAGCAGCGTCAGCGTCTGCCTGGGTGCGAGGTTCAAATTTAACGCCGTTGCGGTGCGTCACCATAAAGCGCACAGGTTCCATGTCGCCGGCTTGCAGCAGCGCATGAACCTCCCAGTATTCCTCAGGCACAAAGGCCCGGATTTCTCGCTCGCGCTCGACGATAAGACGCACCGCCACAGATTGGACGCGCCCGGCAGACAGGCCTCTAGCCACCTTTGCCCAAAGCAGCGGACTCACCTCGAATCCCACAACACGATCCAGAAAACGTCGCGCCTGTTGCGCCTGAACTCTCGCGGTATCCAATTCTCCCGGGGCTTTAAAGGCCTCTTTAATCGCTTTTTGGGTGATTTCGTTGAAAACCACACGATGGTAACGACTGATATCGCCACCGATCGCCTCCTGCAAATGCCAGGCAATGGCCTCACCTTCCCTATCCAAATCGGTGGCGAGGTAAATAGCCTCACTGTCCTTGGCAAGTCGCTTCAGTTCGCTGACGACTTTCTCCTTGCCAGGCAAAATCTCGTAACGCGCCTGCCAACCGTTATCGGGGTCGATACCCATGCGCTTTACCAATTGCTCGCGTTTCTTGCGCGTTTGATAGCGCGCTTTTTCATCGGGCGCCATTTTTCGGGTAAGCGCTGCCTGAGCGGCACGTTCTTTTGGGTCTGCGGCACTGGCGTTACCCGAGGTGGGCAAATCACGGATATGACCCACGCTGGACTTAACAACGAAGTCCTTCCCGAGATACTTGTTAATCGTTTTGGCCTTGGCCGGCGATTCCACAATTACCAGTGCTTTGCCCATAAAACCTGTTTGCCTGCGTTGCTGAACCGTGCTCCAACGCCACCCGCGCGCCAGAAGGTGGGCATCTATAAGGGCGTTTGGTCTCGGGGTCAAGTCTGCCGTTACTATTGGTCACCCCAGAAAAAAGCGTACTCTAGTCATAAATTAATCAATTAATTCAATAGCCTGCTGAATTTGATCGAGGGCCTCCACACCACCGCGCTCATCCCAGAAAATACTTGCGTTACGTTCCGATAGTTCAGCCAACACCGCCCCTCCGGGTAATCCCGTGACCCAGTCCGGCACAGACAGGTCATCAAAAATTGACTGCCAATCGCCCTGAATACGAACATAGCGACACTGCCTACCGGAGGATTGCAGCGCCTTGGCCAATAACCGCTCGTAGCATACGAGCTCGGCGTCGCAGGAAAATTCAAACCGAGGTGGAATCTCGGGCGGGGGTCTGAGACTGACTCGCAAGCCATACTGTCGCGCCTGATCGCGAATGTTGGCTTTACGGCGCTGTCCCTTGCTTGGCATTGCAGACATGAGCGGCGCAATAACCACAGCAAGACCCAGCAAAATGATCAAATAAACCACACAATTACCCCGGCAAGACAAGCCCGAATTTTTGGACTACATTGTTACGGTGTGGGACACCAAGTAACGAGGAGAGTATGCCCTACCAGAATATTCTCGTGGCAGTCGATTTGGGTAGCACCACGGATACAGTGGCGGGAAGAGCGTCCAATTTGGCAAAACAAAACGACGCCGTACTGCACGTTTTACACGTGATTGAACCCCTCGCCATTACGTATGGCGGTGACATTCCGATGGATTTCTCGGCGATTCAAGAAGAAATTCAAGACCAGGCCAAAGAGCAATTGGATCGATTGTGCGATTCACTAGGCGTTCCAGAATCTCATCGCCACCTCGTCACAGGTCGGCCGGAAGCCGAAATCCCGACACAGGCGAAAGCGGTTGACGGCGATCTGATTGTGATTGGAACACATGCTCGCTGGGGCCTCGCCCTGTTGCTGGGCTCGACGACCGACGGCGTCATGCATAGTGCAGAGTGCGACGTATTAGCCGTTAAAGTTGATGTTGACGCATAGGCGATGGCGAGGCGCAGTGTCAGGAACCCGCGAGGAATGCCTTCAGTTGCGCAGTGTCAAAGGGCCAGCCCAGCTCTCTTCCCTCCTCATCTCGCACCACCGGAATACGAACACCATAGCGCTCAAGCAGTGTGAGGTCCTCCGCAATATCTACTCCGACAAAGGCGCATTGCGCGTCGTCGAGGATCGCCTCGGCATGCTCACACAGGTGACATCCCGGTGTGGTGTAGAGTATTAGTGCATTCATTGCGCGCTCCCTCGGCCCTCAATGTCTGACGACGCAACCCCGCGATGGACGCCCCACGCAGGCATGACGCTGTATGGTCGCAAAGCCGTTCTGGAGGCCCTGCGAGACCCGACACTGACCCTCCATTGCCTCCATCTTGCCACCAGTAACCGTTCTTCGGAAATCATCACCCACATTATGGAGAGCGCCAGTGCACGTCAGGTGGACATACGCCACCACGATCGACTAGCACTGTCTCGAATATCACGAAATAGCAAGCAAGATCAGGGTGTTGCATTAGATATTAGATGTGAAAGCTTCTCTTCCATAAGGGATGTCTCAGCGCTGGCATTCAGTGACGCCAGATTATTGGCGTTGGACGGTATTACGAATCCGCAGAATGTTGGGATGATTATTCGGTCTGCAGTGGCTGCTGGGGTCGATGGGTTGCTCTATCCCGCCAAAGGCGTCGCCGCTCTGGGACCGCTGGTCATCAAGGCATCGGCGGGAACGGTATTCCGCGCCCCTATCATTCATTGCGATACGGTGGAGAAAGGGTTGTACGCCCTGCAACAGGCTGGATTCGCGATCGCAGTATTGGAGGCCGGCGCCAGTCAGTCACTATTCGACTACCAGCCGGATGCCCCCACAATCTTTGTGCTGGGAAGCGAAAGCTATGGCATTAGCAAGTACGCACGGGAGCTGGCCAATACTCGCGTGAGTATCCCCATGGCCAATGCCGTGGAGTCACTCAATGTGGCGGTGGCTGCAGCGCTCGTTGCATTCCATCTCGCGCCGAAGCGCCATTAGCCGCGATTATTGTCCTCCCGGCGCTGCGGCGTCCCCATTGGTGACCGCCAACCACGCCTGCTGAATAACATAGGCCCTGATCGCATCCGTATCCGCTTTACTGAGATGCCCAGCAAAAGAGACCATGCCCTGCTTCTCCAGCGCCCCCTCGCGAACCACCTGATCCCAAGCCTGCTCGTTAGCCGAAATAGCTGACCAACGTAAGTCGGGAATCACACCGCCACTCACGGCAAAGGCCCCGTGACAAAAATGGCAATTTTCGGCAAAACGCTGCATGCCAAGCAGGTGCTCGTCAGGCTCGCCAAACATGGCTGACTTGGGCGTTGGGGTGACGCTGGCCATGACAGGCGCGGGCATGGGCTCGGCACCCCCCAGCTTGAAGGTGATCACGCGCGCAGGTTCCTTGGCTTTCGCTTCGCCATAGGTAAATCCTGCAATCAGGTTGGATACGCTACCCCAGCCAGACAATACGCTCAGGTACTGCTCTCCATCTATCTCATAAGTCATCGGTGCCGCTGCGGCATTACCCACCAAATTATGGGACCAGAGTCGCTCTCCCGTTTCCGCGTCGTAGGCTACGAACTCACCAAACTTGTTTCCTTGAAACACCATGCCCGCTGCGGTGCTAAGGACGCCACCATTCAGCGGCAAGGGAAAAGGTACCGCCCATCTGGGCTCCGCTTTGACCGGATCCCACGCAAGTAAAGTGCCGCCATCGAGGCCAGACACTGCATCTAGGGTGCCCGCGGGGTACTCCACCGGCCATCCCGCCGCCGCGTCGTAGCCTATGTTCCAGAAAGACTTGCTGTCTTCCACGTTTCGCGTTTTGTCGTAGAAAAATGGGATTTCATTAACCGGGATATACACCAGACCGGTATCCGGATTAAACGCCATCGGATGCCAGTTGTGCGCCCCCGTGGGTCCTGGTACGACTGCATACAGCGCGAGATCCACCGCTTCCTCCACCAAAACGGGGCGTCCGTTTTCATCGAATTCCCCGGTGGTCCAATTTTGATTGGTGAAGGGCGTCGCCGAAACCAGCTCCCCGCTCGCGGCATCAAGAACATAAAAGAAGCCATTTTTGGGCGCTTGCATTACCACGCGACGGGACGCGCCATTTTCACCCAGGGGCAGGTCGGCGAGCATAATCTGCTGCGTGGCCGTGTAATCCCATCGATCACGTGGCGTGGTCTGGTAGTGCCAGCGATAAGCACCCGTATCTGCATCGACGGCGAGGATAGAGGACAGAAAAAGGTTATCTCCGTCACCATTGGGGTCCCGAATGTCAGGATTCCAGGGCGAGCCGTTACCTACCCCAATCAACACTTGGTCATTGACCGGATCGTAGACAATCGAATCCCAGGCGGTTCCGCCCCCGCCGTCCGTCACCCAAGCACCGCCGTCTCCCCAGGTATCGTTAGCCAACTGAGCCAGTATCTCGTCTGATGCGGCGCCATCAGGCTTTTTGTCCGGATTTGGCACTGTGTAAAACCGCCACACTAAATCTCCCGAGGTAACATCGTAGGCACTCACATAGCCGCGAACACCCAACTCCGCGCCGGCATTACCAATTATGACTTTGTCTTTGAACACCCTGGGGGCGCCAGTGATGGTATAGGGCTTGGACTGATCCACTGTCACTTCACTCCACAGCACCTCGCCTGTAGCCGCGTCAAGCGCCTCCAACCGTCCGTCGAACACCCCCACGAACACGCTACCTTCGTGAACAGCCACACCTCGATTCACCACATCACAGCAGCCTTTTGCCGCGTCCTTGCCCGACACCTCCGGATCATAAACCCAGATTTCCTCTCCCGTTTTTGCGTCAATCGCGTAGACCACTGACCACGCGCTGGAAACGTACATCACCCCATCAACCACAATGGGCGTTGCCTCAGCACCCCGCGGTTTTGCCATTTCGTAGATCCACCCCACACCGAGCTCAGGCAAGGTATCGCGGTTGATTTGACCGAGGGCCGAGTGCCGTTGCTCGTCGTAACTGCCGCCGTAGGTCAGCCACATCTCGGGCTCCGCCGCCGCGCTCTCTATGCGCGCGGTGTCGACCTGCGCAGCCACAGAGACGCTCCTCTCTGCGCCGACAGAATCTGATTTTGATCCGCAGGCAGCCAATGCCAACAAGGCCAGTAGTGCCATACTTGCGCGAGCAATGAATGTCATAGGGATCCCCTCTTGTTATCAATTTCTGTCGCTTTAAGTGTAGCGGAAAGCAACCCCGCTAATCCCCAATACGGCCCTCGCCGCGGCTCATTTTGAGAGAAATGACATCCCCTCTTCCAGGCCACGGAGGGTCAACGGGTACATTTTTCCTTCCATCAATTGACGGGTAATCGCAATCGACTGCGTGTACTCCCATTCATCCTCAGGGACAGGATTAATCCAAATGCACTTCTCGTAAGTCTCCCGCAGTCGGCGCATCCACAGCTCACCGGACTCCTCGTTCCAGTGCTCTACAGACCCTCCGGGCTGCATAATTTCATAGGGGCTCATTGAGGCGTCCCCCACAAAAACCACCTTGTAATCGTGGGCGTACTTGTGCATCAGATCGAGCGTTGCCGTACGTTCGTTAAAGCGGCGTATGTTGTTTTTCCAAACGCTCTCATAAATAAAATTGTGGAAATAAAAATATTCCAGGTGCTTGAATTCGGTGCGGGCCGCAGAAAAAAGCTCCTCACAGACTTTCACATGGGGGTCCATCGAGCCACCCACATCCAGAAACAACAGAACCTTGACGGCATTATGCCGCTCGGGAACCATCTTGATATCGAGCAAGCCGGCATTGCGCGCGGTCGACTTAATGGTGTCATCCAAGTCGAGCTCTTCGGTCGCACCGGTTCTAGCGAACTTCCTGAGCCGGCGCATGGCAATTTTGATGTTCCGGGTGCCCAGTTCGACACTGTCATCTAAATTTTTGAAGTCTCGACGATCCCAGACCTTCACTGCGCGCTTGTTTTTGCTCTCGCCGCCAACGCGAATACCTTCCGGATGGTAGCCATCGTTGCCAAATGGTGACGTCCCCTCTGTACCAATCCATTTATTGCCGCCAGAGTGACGCTTCTTTTGCTCTTCAAGCCGCTGCTTGAATTGTTCAATCAATTCTTCCAAGCCGCCGAGGCTCTCGATCTTCGCCTTGTCTTCCTCCGATAGCTGCTTGAGAAACTCCGAGCGCAACCAGTCATCCGGGATCATGGCTTCGATTACGTCGTCCAAAGCCTCCAACTCCTGAAAGTGAAGGCCAAAAGCACGGTCGAACCGGTCGTAGTATTTTTCGTCTTTTACCAGCACCGCTCGGGACAAGGCATAAAAGTCATCCATGTCGCCAAAAGCAAGACGCCGCTCCATAGCCTCCAGGAGATCGAGCAGCTCACGGGGCGTTACAGGAACCCCCGAGTCTTTGAGCACATGAAAAAAATTGATCAACAAGGGTTAGCGCGCCTCGCGTCGATGCATAAAGGCCAGTCGCTCCAGTAGCTGCACATCTTGCTCGTTTTTCAGCAGCGCGCCGTAAAGCGGGGGAATCGCCTTGCTCTGATCACGGTTTTTCAAAATCTCATCTGGAATGTCGTCGGCCATCAACAACTTGAGCCAATCGATCAATTCAGAGGTCGACGGCTTTTTCTTGAGGCCCGGGATTTCACGCAGCTCAAAGAATACCTCCAGCGCTTCCTGAACCAGGCTGACTTGAATGTCCGGATAATGAACATCAATGATTTCCTTCATCGTGTCTTTATTCGGAAAATTAATGAAATGGAAAAAGCACCGTCTGAGAAAAGCGTCAGGCAACTCCTTTTCATTGTTTGAAGTAATAATGATGATGGGGCGGTGCTTGGCTTTCACCGTCTCGCCGGTTTCGTAGACGAAGAACTCCATGCGATCCAACTCAACCAGCAGGTCATTCGGAAACTCAATGTCGGCTTTGTCAACCTCGTCGATCAACAACACCACTTGTTCTTCCGCGGTAAAAGCCTCCCAAAGCTTGCCCTTTTTGATGTACTGGCTGACATCCTCGACCTTGCCGTCTCCCAACTGGGAGTCACGCAGCCGTGAAACGGCGTCGTACTCATAAAGTCCCTGCTGGGCTTTGGTAGTCGACTTAATGTGCCACTGAATCAGCGTTTTGCCCAAACCCGCTGCTACCTCTTCTGCGAGCATGGTTTTGCCCGTGCCCGGCTCACCCTTGATCAACAGGGGCCTTTGCAATGCCACCGAGGCATTCACCGCCATCCGCAGGTCATCTGTCGCAACGTAGCGTTCTGTTCCTTCAAACTTCATACACGGGCTCTCTCATTTCAATATTTAACGGGCGGGGAGACTAACCGATGTAAAGAGCACAAACCACTCAGGAACCGGCGCTCATACCACGACTACGCAGCCACAACCCTGCGATTGCACCGGCAATAGCGCCAGCAGCGAGCCAGACCCCGGGCCAAGCGGCCGACGCTAAACCCTCCCCGAACAAGGCATTAAAGACCACCACAATAAGGGCTGGGGCCACTGTTTCACTGCCCTCGCCGGGGAAAGCGGGCGCCAGCAACAATCCCGCCATAGCGCCCAGCAACGCCGCCGCGCCACGGCCGATAGATTCAGAAAACCAGAGCCGCCTGAGTAGCCAAATGCCGCCAATGGCTGCAATCCAATAAAGCGCGAGTGCCATCAGATAAGACTGTGTTGTCAGCATAACCGTCGCTCCCCCTCACTCACGGCGCCCGACCTGCGGGTCCGGCGGCATTTGCAAAAAAAAACCCCGCGTGCGAACGGCGTCCATCACTACCGTCGCAGACTGTGCCGCTAAGGTCTGCTTGGGGGTCAGCGTTAGCGTCAATACTTTTTCTGGATCACAAAACAGCGCGAACAGATTCTCAGGCCACTCGACAGGGGGCAGATCCCGGGGGACAAATAAAAACGTCTGTGGACGACGCGCCGTCTTGTAGACATCAACGTCCAGTGAATCCGATTCCGCCATGTTCGTCACACCGCCACCTCCGAAAGCCAATCTCTCAGGGGATTTACCACGATTTGATCGCGCCATCCCAGCCAAGCAGCCGGGCTCTCCAGCGACGCATCGGCCTGTTGCCGGATCAAATGCTCGAGATCAGCTTTGGGCATCAAAGTTTCGGGCGCCACATCCAGCGCTGTAGCGATCATCCCTAATCGCTCTGAAAGATTACCCAATAAATTGCGTTGAGCCCCCGACAGTGGGCCAGGCCCCACCTGAGCGCATATTGCCGAAACGTCTCCCTCTACCGCCGCACTGATCGCCGCAACCAGATCCTCTCCCGCTCTTCGCACTAACCCTTCTGGCATGTCCGGTATCTGCGCCAGTTCGCGCTGGGAACGAGGCACCGCGCGAGCAATCGCCGTCAGTACCTTGTCCGCCAGAATCCAGCTGCGAGGCCGGTCGCGGCTGCGCGCTTCCCTCTCCCGCCAGTCGACCGCCGCGACCAACGCGCACTGCTGCGCCTCTGCAAGCTTATAGGCCGACTTGAATTTGCTGATCGGCGCTTTACCCCCGGGGGACATACGAGCGCCGTCCTCCAATATCCACGGTGCTCGTCCCTGCGCGGTCGCTCGCTCATGCAGTTCGCAGCCGATTGAGTAGAGATAGGTCACATCCTGAGCCGCATACGCCGCTTGACTATCTGAAAGAGGTCGCTGCAGCCAATCGGACTGGGTCTCATCCTTAGGCAGGTCGATGTCAAAAAAGTCGGCGACCAAGGCCCGATAACTCATGCCTGGGCGCATGCCCAAGAGCGCGGCGGCGCGCTGCGTGTCAAAAAGTGGGTTTGGTAATACCCCTAACCAATGGGCGAAGACCTCCAAATCCTCACTGGCGCTGTGAAGAAATTTGATTTGGCTGGCATTGCCGAGCAACTCCCTCAGCGGTGCGGCGTCGGGTACGCGCAGGGGGTCCAGCAGATAGGCTTTATCCCCCCAACACAGCTGCACCACAGCCACAATCGGAAAAAACGTATCACGGCGCCTGAATTCAGTATCGATGGCGACCGACGCCGCATCACCGTTGGCAGCAATCACAGCCTCGAGTTGGGTCTCGCTGTGAACCCACTCCCAATTCACTCGCCGACCACCGTTCGTCCGCTCAAGGCATGGGCCAGAGTGCTAGAATCTGTGTATTCGAGCTCTCCCCCGAGCGGCACGCCGTGCGCGATGCGGGTTACCCTGACTTTGGCATCTTTCGCTTTTTGGCTGATGAAATACGCCGTTGCCTCTCCCTCCACTGTGGGATTAGTGGCCAAAATAACCTCTTCAACAACCCCCTCGTCAAAACGGGCGCATAAGGTATCGAGGCCCAACTGCTCCGGGCCAATGCCGTCGATCGGCGACAGGTGACCCATCAGCACAAAGTAGTGGCCCCTGAATCCCCCACTTTGCTCGATGGCCATCACGTCGGCTGGCGCCTCCACGACGCACAATGTCGCGGCTTCACGTTTGGGGTCGGCACAAATCTCGCAAACCGCAAGCTCCGTAAAGTTCCGACATCGGTCACAGTTCTGAACTTTGGCCAGGGCCGACTCAATGGCCTCCGCGATCAGCTGCGCACCATCCCGGTCGCGCTCAAGCAAATGCAGAGTCATACGCTGCGCGGATTTGGGGCCAACTCCCGGCAAGTGGCGCAAGCTGTCTATCAGCGCCTCAATCGATGGACTCAGTTTCATGATAGCGGGTTCTCCAGAGACCTTTCCCACAACGCGAGCACTACCAAGTTCATGGCTCGGCAGCCCCCTCAAAGTCGGCTTCTACTGCCTGGTGCTCAACATCAACTGCTGTTGGCCGGATGCTACCGGGGATGATCTCTCCGTCAAATGCGCGCATCAGCGAGTGCAGGGCACCATCGCTGGCGATAGCTTGCTCGGCATCGGCCAGCCTGGACGCGGCGACCGCGGCGCGACGGCTGGCCGGGGTCAGGCCTCTGTGGTCGCCAATGGTAATGGCTGCCACGACCGACTCATCTACTTGCTGCTGCAACGCCTGGGTCAACTGCGCCGCGTGCCGCTCGTTGAGTAAAGCAGCGTCCGACTGAGCAATAGTGAAATTGAAGTGCCCGCGGGTACACCCATTTAACTCAAGGTTGAGGGCAATGCTGTGCAATATGCCGCTAAAGCGCAGCCGCTCAAACAGCGCGGGCCAGCGCGCTGGAGTGAGGTCCGATAGCGCGTGCGCTGATGGCGAGCTCCGGCGCACATCATCATTCACATCACCAGTTGTCTCTGGATTCGAATCAAGTGCAAAAAGCCCCAATTCAGCTTCAGCCTGCAGCACGCACCCGGCCTGGGGCGACCTATCGCCCACAGCCTCGAGAGGCGACACGTCCTCTTTACCCTCGTTGAGGAAACCAGCGGGTGGCTGATCAAAACCGCCCGAATCGCTGGCCTCACCGCCCTCAGCGGCAGATCGCTGGGTAACGTCTGATGCCGAATCGACCATTTCCGGCCGAGAAGAAGTATTGTTGGAGGGCGGCGCCGAATCGCTTCGCGACTGATTTGCTCTCTCGGACCGGGATTCCACCGGCGCCGCCGGTGGCTCAGGCTTTTTTGCCGGGGGTGCTCCTGCGGCGCCATCGCCATGAATAACCGCGGCAGGCCGGAAGGCAATCATCCGTAATAGGATCATTTCCAGTCCCGCTCTGGCGGAAGACGCCAGATGCACATCCCGTCGCCCCGACACTGCCATTTGCCAAAACAGCTGGGTGTCGTCAAGCGTTGCTAGGGCCGCCAGATCAACGATGCGTGCCTGATCCGGCCAGCTGGTATCCAGCGCTCCCGGTACCATTTGTGCAACCGTCATCTGGTGCAGGATGCTGCTTAGCTCATCCAGCGTTGCCACGTAGTCCGGCGCGTGCTCCGCGATTCTGGCCACCACATTTAATACGGCGGGGGCATCTTCATCGAGTACGGCGGCAATCAAATCCAGCACGCGGCCGCGGTCAACCGTACCGAGCATTTCGGCAACTTCAGCGCCATGCAGACGCCCCTCTCCGTAGGCAATGGCTTGGTCAGTCAGACTGAGCGCATCCCGCATGGACCCCTCCGCAGCCCGGGCAATCAGCGCAAGTGCCTCGGGCTCCGCAGCGATCGCCTCAGCCGCCAGAATGTGTTCCAAGTGCAACACTATCTGCTCCGGCTGCATGTTTTTCAAATTGAACTGTAGACATCGCGACAACACAGTAGCGGGCAATTTCTGAGGGTCCGTTGTAGCAAACAGGAACATCGCGTGAGGCGGTGGCTCTTCCAAGGTTTTTAAAAGCGCAGCGAAGCTGTTTTTGGAGAGCATGTGCACTTCGTCAATAAGATAGATCTTGTAGCGGGCGCGAGTGGGCGTGTACTGCACGTTTTCGAGCAGCTCGCGCATGTCATCCACCCCGGTTTTGGAAGCCGCGTCAACCTCGATCAGATCAACCGAGCGGCCCTCGGCGATTTCCGCACAGGCGCCACATTCGCCGCAAGGTGTGGCGGTAAGCCCGGTATCGCAGTTAAGGCATTTAGCCAGAATTCGGGCAACGGTGGTTTTGCCGACGCCGCGTGTTCCCGTGAAAAGGTAGGCGTGGTGCAAGCGGCCTGACTCGAGAGCGTTTACCAAGGCCTGCAACACATGTTGCTGACCGACCATTTCAGCAAACGTGCCGGGGCGCCATTTCCTGGCCAGGACCTGATAAGACATGCATGACCATCCGTATAGGGAGGCGACTCGGACAGCCACACCCCGGCACCCGAATCAGTAACTACCGTTGCTCCCTTCCGGGCCTGGCGGGGTTCATCACCTATCGTTGCGAGGGGACCATCCGAGTCACCATTACACCCGCTCTGCGGCGGGGCTCGTTAGTGTCGCGAAATCCCTCTCTGGGCGCAAGTTGACGACCAATGCTCCCCGCGATTCCCGTCAATGTTAATTCTATTTACATTAGATGTGAATCCAATTAACATTTTTTCCGTATGAAGTAGCCCCAATAGCTTCCCGAGACTGATGCATTGAATCCAAATATCTACAAATCGCTCTGGGCAGTCGCACTTGCAGTGAGTTTGACCCTTGGCGGTACCGCGCTTATCAAAGCGAATAAGGTGGCCACCACCTCGGTCGAGCGCACACCCATGCCAGTTGCGGCGACGATTTACCGCACACAGCCCGCTTACACCCGAGACGCGAGTTACCTCGGCGTAATTCGGGCAGGCTCCGACAGCGTCCTCGGTTTTGAGGTCGCAGGAGTACTGACCGGCCTGACAGCCACCGAGGGTATGCGGGTGTCACGGGGTGATGTGCTTGCCCAATTGGGCACTGACCGTAGACAGGCGCGCCTGGACGCGGCCGCCGCAACCTACAACCGGGTTGCAGCCGAGCGGGCGCAAGCAGAAGCACGGGCGGAGCGGATCGCGCAACTGGTAGAGGACGGATCAGCCTCTGAACAGGATTACGATGACGCGCGATTCTCGGCACAGGCACTGGTTGCAGCAGAGAATACAGCCGCCGCGCAACGCCAGTCAGCGCAACTTGAACTCGAAAAAAGCACGTTGCGGGCACCTTACGAGGCTGTGGTGGCTGAGCGCCTGGTGCAGACCGGCGCAGTGGTCGCACCGGGTACGCCCGTACTCCGATTGGTGACCGCAACGGGCCGGGAGGCGCATGTGGGAGTACCTGCTGATGTGGCACGGCGGCTGAAAACAGGCAATACCTACGCGTTAGCGCTGCAGGGTGAGCAAATCACCGCTGAATTACGCTCCATTCGGGATGACCTTGACCCCAGCACTCTGACTGTCGGCGCCGTATTTGATCTGCCTACGAGCACGACAGTCGTCGTCGGCGAATCAGCAGCGCTGAAGATTGCCGAGACCGTCTACTCTGCGGGCGGCTGGTTGCCTATTTCCGCCCTGCTAGAGGCGCCTCGGGGGCTTTGGGACGTACTGACAATCACGCCGGATGCTGAGGGCAAGCAGCACGCACAGCGAGAGAGTGTTGAAATTCTGTATACCCGCGGCAACAGGGTATTTGTGCGCGGCACCCTTGCCAGCGAGGTGGCCGTCGTCGCCTCTGGCCTGCAGCGCATCAGTCCTGGCGATCTTGTGGAGCCCATTTTCGATAACGTCACACCTAACACTGCAGCGGCAGCCTCCGGCTTATGATCGCCAAACTGTTGCACGCCAATACGCGCTATCTGTCATTGGTGATTCTTGCCATTGTGGTGGTGGGGTATACCAGCATGAGTGGTATGGCGCGAAAGGAGGACCCGGCCATCACGCCGTGGTTCGCCAAAATCCAGATTTTTTTCCCTGGTGCGAGCCCTGCGAGGGTCGAAGCGCTGATTACCAAACCCATGGTCGATGCACTGCGGGAAGAGTCTGATGTCATGGAGGTTGACGGAACGTCCGCGTCCGGTGTGTCATTGATTTTCGTAGAAGTCGACTATAAAGCGCCCCCCGCGCGACTCAAACAGATCATGGCAGAGTTACGCGACGTCGTTGACCGCGTGGCGATGACCTTCCCCCCAGGTACCTCCCCGCCGGACTTCGATGACGAAATTTGGACTGAATTTGTGAAGATCATTGCCATCAGTGGCGCTGACGGACGTGAATTAACGCCCGCGCAACTGCGACGGCAGTCGCTGCTGTTCGCTGACGCCGCACGCAGCGTGCCGATGACCCGCCGGGTTAAGCTATATGGCCTGCCCCACGAGGAGGTCCGCGTCGAACTCGATGAGACGCGTTTATCGATGCTGGGCATATCAATCGGCGAGGTCTCGACGGCCCTCGCAGAAGCCGACGCAAGGGCCCCTGCCGGGCAGCTGACGGGCGCAGGCGCCGCTTTGACGGTAGAGCTGACCGGAGAATTTGCTGATCTGGAGTCAGTGCGCAACGTGATCGTGCGTGGCCTGCCCGATGGGCGCGCCATTCGCATCTCTGATCTCGCAGCGGTACGCAAAACCGAGGTCACGCCATTTGAAAGCCTGTCGCTCTCTAATGGTCAACGCTCGGTGCTCATTGCTGCCGAGATGCAACCCGGCTACCAGGTAGACCGCTACGGCGCGACGTTCGACGCATTCCTCGATACCTATCGGGCCTCTGCTCCCAGTGGCGTGAGCATTGAAACCAGTTTCGATCAGGCAGGCTACACAAAGGACCGACTGCGGAGTGTGGGTAAAAATCTGCTGATGGGTATTGCACTGGTGCTCATGGTATTGCTGATCACACTAGGCTGGCGTGCGGCACTCGTGGTGGCGGTGATCCTGCCGCTGTGCACGCTGATGTCGATGATCGCCCTTTTCTATCTCAAGATCCCGATCCAGCACATGTCGGTGACTGGTCTGGTCGTGGCACTGGGTTTGCTGGTCGACGGGTCCATAGTCATGACCGACGAGATTCGCAAACGGCTGCTGACAGGGTTGCCTCCGACCGAAGCCATGCGCGGCGCAGTGTCGCGCATGCGCATCCCGCTCCTGTCCTCCACTTTGACCACGGTACTGGCTTTCATCCCAATGGTTTTACTTCCCGGCGCCGGGGGAGACTTTTTAGGCTCGATCGCGGTAGCGGTGGTGGCGATGCTGGTGTCGTCCTTTGTGCTGGCGGTCGCTATGACGCCGGTTCTGGCTTCCCGATGGTTGCCCTCAGGCCTTGCTTTGGAGCGTCGCTGGTGGCGAGCTGGCGCCGAAAACGAAAAATTGACGAAAGCGTTTCGACGCTCATTAAATTGGTCGATTCGCAACCCACTGGGCGCCTTTGCCCTCGCTCTGGCACTGCCCATGACCGGCTTTTTGAGCTTAGGCACACTGACCTTGCAATTCTTTCCAGGCACCGACCGTGATCAAATGTATCTGGACGTCAAACTGCCTGAAGGTGCATCGATAGACGATTCGCTGACACTGGTTAAGCAGGTCGACCAAAAGTTGCGTGCGGAACCGCTGATTCGCCGGGTCGACTGGTCGATTGGCGAAGCGCCGCCCGAGTTCTACTACAACCTGCGTGCCAATGTAAAAGGCGTGCCGAGTTGGTCCCGGGCACTGGTTCTGACCACTGATGAAAATCAGACCGACGCACTGATCCGGCGTTTGCAAAAAGAGGTCGACCGTGAATATCCGCAGGCACAAATCTTGGTTCGTGGGATTGATCAGGGCCCACCGGTAGAGGCGCCGCTTGAGGTGCAGCTGTATGGCCCCAGCACAGAGGTTCTGAAAGACCTGGGAGAACAATTTCGGCGGCGCGTCGCCGCCCTGCCCGATGTGACCCATACCAAGGTCTCGATGGCACCCGCGCCACCCAAAGTGGTCTTTGATCTCGACGAATCAGCGTTGAAGCGCGCCGGGGTCAGCAAGGCCGAGGTCGCACGAGGTATTGAGAGCGCCCTACAGGGGCGTGTCGGCGGCGAATTACTCGAGGGCACCGAGCGACTTCCCGTGCGGGCAATCCTGAAGCGAGAGCAATGGGACAGCACCGACGACCTCGCTAACATCCGCATTCCGGTCCCACGCCGCGGCAACGCCACGCTGGTCCCTGCGGTACCACTGAGCGCCCTTGGCAGTCTAGCGCTCATCCCCGACGATAGCCCCATTGCACGCAAAAATGGTGATCGACTGAACAACGTGCAGGGATTTCTCAAACGCGGCGTCCTGCCCGAGGAAGCACTGAAAATGCTGGCCGCAGATTTGAGCGCCAACCCGATTGCCCTCCCCAGCGGTTACTTTTTGGAGTTCGGTGGCGACAGCCAAGAACGCGGTGAACTGGTCGAGGACCTGATGGCACCGCTCGGCACAATCATTGCCGCCATGCTCGCCACGATCCTGCTGACCTTTAACTCTTGGCGATTGACTGGCATCGCGTTTGGCGTCACCGGGTGCTCCTTTGGTCTCAGCCTACTGGCCCTCGCCGTGTTCCAATACCCCTTGGGCATTCAGGCATTGATCGGTGTTATCGGCTCAGTGGGGGTCTCTATCAATGCGGCAATTATCATTTTGAGCGGACTCAAGCTGAATGAGGGCGCTGCGGCCGGCGATCCAGACGCCATTGTCGACGTTGTAATGGATGCCAGCCGACACATTGTCTCAACCACGGTCACCACATTCGGGGGGTTCCTACCCCTGATATTGGAGGGTAGCCAGTTTTGGCCGCCTTTCGCGATGGCAATCGCAGGCGGCGTGCTCCTCTCAACGATCGTCTCGTTTTATCTTGTACCGCCGCTCTACACACTCTTGATGCATCCCGGTAGACACTTCCTCGCGCCCAAGCCTCAGGCCGCCCCTCAAGAACTAGTAGCACTGCAGGAGGCCGCATGAGCAAAGCGCGCTGCAACTACCACCATGGCGATTTGCGGAATGCCTTGATTACTGCTGCGGCAGCATTAATCGAACGGGATAACTCCCTGGAATTCTCCATGGCCGAGGCGGCTGCCAAAGCCGGCGTGAGCGCCGCGGCGCCCTACCGACACTTCGACAACAAAGAAGAACTGCTGAGGGCCGTACGAGATCTTGCATTTCTGGGTCTCGACCACGCGGCAATCGAGACGCAAAAGGCCCATGAGGCAGGATCGCTGGAGGGCATACGGGCTTTGGGCCATACCTATTTGGCTTTCGCTCGTGAAAAGCGCGCTTTCTTCTCGCTCATGTGGGAAGACCGAGGTGACAGTGCCGAGCGGCAGCTCGAGGCGCAATCCAGATATGGTGGCTTTGGAGTACTGGTGACGATGGTGCAGACATTCTGTGAAAAACAGGGCAGCGGCGATGTTGATGCGCTGTATTTTGCCACCCAGATGTGGTCCCTGGCCCACGGTATCGCCACACTCGAGGCGAATCAAATGCTCGATCTGTTTGATGCGTCCGTTCAACCCGAACATTTGCTCGACGACGGCGCTCGGGCGATGCTGACGGGGATCTTGAGTCAATCGGGTGACACCGTCCCAGAGCAAGCAGGCACGCAAAAGCGAGCTTGACCCCATCGATGCCCCAGCCCCAGCCGCTGCCTTGCCTGCCTCCAACCCCCGCTACCCCATGCCCTTTCACTTGGCCTAGGGAGACGACGATGGGATACTGCGCACCCTCCGCCCGTAGCACAACCGGATAGTGCAACGGC
>JAYNYK010000062.1:0-15286 GCA_038102985.1 Halieaceae bacterium | reverse complement strand
CTGCGCCGTGTCGTTGCCGCACTATCTCCATGCAGGTGCTATGGTCCTGCGCTTCCTCTACTACAAGCCGCATGGTGTATTACTCCGTTTCCCCCTCGATGGCCGCTTCGCCACCGATACTGGACTGAACTTGAATGCGTTGATCATCCGGTATCTCTGTATAGGAGAGGACCGTGAGATCGGGTACCCGCACTCTCACAAACCGCGACATCCAGCTACGAAGCGTGGGTGAAACCACTAACGTCGCTGCTGCGCCTGAATCCTGAATTTTTTCTGCTTCGCTTCTGAGGCTTTCGATCATGGAGTTGGCCAATGTTGGATCGAGCGTAATGTGATCGGTTTCAACACCTGCGCGACTACTCTCCAATAATTTTTCCAGATCGGGTGCCAGCGTAATCACCGTGAGCGTGCCGGTCTCATCGACCAGCGGTTGGCAAATCAAGCGCCCCAATTTCGGCCTGACCAACGACGTGAGATGGCTCGCATCTTGATTTTCTTTTGCATGTGCCGTGAGTGCATCAATGACGTTGCGCATGTCTTTTACCGGCACTGATTCGGCCAGTAAATTCTGTAGCACCTGTGTCACAGTCGAAAGCGGCAGTAAATCAGGCACCAGATTGCTGACCAGCTTCGGGTAGCGCGTGGCGACTTTGTCCAGTAGCTGCTGGGTTTCATCCTGGCCAAGCAATTCACTGGCGCTCTCTCGAATGATCGCGTTGATATGGGTTGCTATCGCTGTCGGCGGGTCTACCACGGTGTAGCCCAATCCCCGTGCGAGTTCGGCTTGAGAGGGCTCAATCCACAACGCATCGAGCCCAAATGCAGGCTCTTGGGTGGGCTCCCCATCAATGGGGGCGGGCATATCAGAGCTGTTAATGGCGAGCAATTTTCCTACGCGCACGTCACCGCTGCCTCGCACAACGCCGTGGAGTGAAATTTGGTAGACCTCGGGTTTGAGGTCCAGGTTATCGCGGATCCGGATAGGTTGAATTAAAAAACCCAACTCCGCGGAGAGTTTTTTGCGAATGCCGCGGATTCGGGTCAGTAACTGTCCGCCGGACTGCGTGTTGGCTAGCGGCACCAAACCGTAGCCAATGTCCAGCGCAATGACTTCTACCTGATCAATGTCTTCCCAGTCTAACTCGCGGTTGGCGGGCTCCACCTCGGCAATCGCCTCGGCGTTGACCGCTTCGCGCTGCTCTTCCTCGGCCTGTTGCCGCAGGTAAAACCCGAGCCCAATGCCGGCGGCGCCCAGGGGTAAAAAGACAAAGTGTGGCATGCCGGGGATGAGGCCTAGCGTTGTGATGATCCCCGACGCGATAAAGACCGCATTGGGGTTAGCAATTTGACTGGAGGCCTGCTCTGTCATGCTTTCATCGGTGGTCACCCGCGTGACCAGGATCGCAGTGGCCAGCGACAACAACAGCGATGGAATCTGTGCGACGAGGCCATCACCAATCGTGAGTAGCACGTAGATGCGGCCGGCTTCACCTAAGCTCAGATCATGTTCAGTGGTGCCGACGATTAGCCCGCCAACAATGTTAATTACCAAAATCAAGATGCCCGCGATGGCATCGCCTCTCACAAACTTAGATGCACCGTCCATCGATCCGTAAAAGTCAGATTCCTGACCCAGCTCAGCGCGACGGACTTTGGCTTCCTCCTGATCGATGATGCCCGCGTTCAAATCTGCATCAATCGCCATTTGCTTGCCGGGCATGGCGTCCAACGTAAAGCGGGCAATTACCTCTGACACGCGTCCGGCACCTTTGGTGACGACGATAAAGTTAATAATCATGAGGATTAAAAAGATGATCGCACCGACAACGTAGTTACCTGCGATGACAAACTCGCCGAAGGATTCAATGACTGCGCCCGCGGCGTCGGTACCGGTGTGCCCCTCAACCAGCACCACTCGGGTGGAGGCTACGTTCAGGCCTAATCGCAGCAAGGTGCCAATGAGTAGCACGGATGGGAAAGAAGAAAATTCCAAGGGCCTGCGGGTATTGAGGGTGATCATCACCATCAGGAGACCCAGCATAATGTTGAAGGTAAAGAACACGTCCAGTAAGAAGGCGGGCAGCGGTACCACCAACAGCGCCAATATGAGCAGGACGAGTGTCGGCGCACCGACACTTTTACCGCTCAATCCCGAGAAACGGCCGGAAACCTGTCGGAAATTTGACAGAATCGCTTCCAAAATCCGTCACCTCCGTTAAAAAAGGGCCTATTGGCCACTGGTGAGGGGGTATGACGCAATTTCTATACCAAGTCTGTTATCTGACGGGGTGCTCCCCGGTGATGCCGTCGGTGACGGCAGCTGAAAACCCATTTACCGGCGGGCTTTCAAGGTAAAGGGTTGGGCCAATTGGCCGATATTTCTGATATCAGAGGGGGTCAATTCTCCTCGCGGCGCACCGCCGTGATTACGCAGGGTGCGTGAAGTCATCGAGATAGAGTGCGGCCTTGGCCGGGAGGATCGAAGTGCGAAAATTAAATCTTGGGTGGTCTACCCTATTGATCGTCGTATTGCTCAATGGATGCGAAACAACGATGTGGTCCTCGGAGCCTGATGCGTCTTTTGTGGAGCCAATGGTAGAACGCCGGGATACCCTCACGGCCACCGGATATGCGGTGATCGACGTGCAGCCGAGTGACATTGCCGCCCAACGCCGTTTGTTGGCAATTCGTGCAGCCAAGCTGGACGCCTATCGCGGGCTGACCGAGCAGGTTTATGGTCAGTATCTCGACTCAACAACTACCGTGGCCGATATGGTGGTGAGAAGCGACAGTTTCCGCGCCCGCGTCGAGGGGGTGGTGTATGGCGCCAACCTGGTTCAGATTGAGCCACGGGGCAACGACACCTATGAAGTGACCATGTCTCTCGATAAAAGCATTGTTAACGACCTGAGGGTGCTCTACCTCGAGCGCGCGGTTTTGGCATCGAGCTCTTGAGGGTCGGTTATTATACGACCAACGGTTGAGCAGAGGAGCGCTGTGGCGTGACTAGACCCAGGGGATTGGCGGCCATCACCGCGGTAGCGTGTGCATTGCTCTCGTTTTGGGGGTATGCCCAGCAAGTCGCCCAAGGGGTGAAGAGCGATGCGGATGCCGAGAACTACCTGTCTGCCTTTAAGCAGCGTGCTCTGGATGCGGCCTTTGACTCAGGCGCCCGCGTCAAGGGTGTTGCTTATATCGATGATCAGGGTCGGTTGCACGAACGCACGATGTTTTCTACCGAGGCCGATGTGCGTGGGGTTCAGGTAGAGAGTTATCTCGAGGCAATGGGTGGCGAGGCGTCGTTGGACGCGGTTCAGGTATCTGAGGAGGCGCGTTGCCAGCTATGGACCGGAAAGGGCTCACAGTCGGGCGTGGTTGCTGTACGGGTAGACGCGGGTGCTCAGCGCGAAGTATCAGAGCGTGCTCTCAATCAGAAGCAGGAGACGCTGCTGACAACGGCGTTGGAGCGATCCCTGCGAGCGGAGGGCTTTCGGGTGCTGGCGGCCGTTGGGCCCAAGCCCCAGAGCTATCAGGATACGACCTATGCGCGGGCGCTGGTCGGGGATTGGTCGGATGGCCCCGCCCCGGATTTTTTGGTCGCCCTGTCAGTGAACCGACTGGCCGATGACCGGGAAAAAAGGGACTGGTATTACAATCATCCGGGATTGGCGTCGATTCGTTACGCCAGAACCTCGACCTCCAAGCCCGTGGATTTTGCGGTGAAACTGTCCTTCCTGCAGCCTGCTGCACAGCGCCCGATGGGCGATTATCGGGCGATGGTAGAGGCGGATGCTTACCGCGCCTTTGATTCTGGCGAGTGGATTCTGGATCAGGATGAAGACGATGTAGAGGAATGGGTCGAGGACGTGGTCGCCGAATTCACCAGCGGCACCGACTGTTTGCCTAGAGTATTCACGGTAAAACGCGATGGCCCTCAGCAATACAGTGTTGATGCGGGACTGATGCGTGGTGTCAGGGAAGGGTCCTGGTTGCTGGTCGGAGATCGCGAATTGATGGTGAACAACGTGGTGAGCGACCTTACCCTGGACACGCTACTGATGCTGAAGGTGACCCGCGCTGATGATCACCGCGCGCAGGCGGAACCCCTGCCTTCCGGAGAAGGCGCTTTGGTAACGCAGGCAGAACTGCTGGGCACACTGCCCTAAGCGAGGAACAGAAAATGAAAACTATGCTTTCCCATGGACGTGTTGCGCTCTCAGCGCTCGTCCTCATCTGGCTGCCTGGTCTTGCGGCAGCACAAAGTAATACGGTGATCTCGGACAGTGATGTAGCGCGACTCAGATCCTTCATTAGCGATGCCGAATTTTCCACTGCCTCCGCCGAGGGCTCGGCTGCACCGGGCGCCGTTGTCGAGGGCGTTTATGTTGTACGCCCGGGTGATACGCTCAGTGAAATTATGGCGGCACAGCTGGGGGATACCGGCATTAATGGTGACGTACTTCAGCGTGTGATCATCAGTAACAATAAATCGGCTTTTCGGCGCGGTAATCCCCACTGGTTGATGGCCGGCGCCCACCTGCGGATGCCGACCGTGTCAGACGTGGTGGAATATGTGGTGCCGGGGCAGGCTAACCCGCGCGCCGGCCGCGGCGCCGACGAATGGGTGCGCTACCCTTAAACCGGGTGGTTCCTCTAGGGGAGAAGTGACTCCATGATGCTCGGGCCGGAACTGCTCAATATGACGGTAAGGCCCACACCGATTTTCCTTGAGGGCACGGCGAGCCTACGCATCGATCAACCCGGGCCGAGAGAGCTGGGGCTAGCTAATTTTCAGGTGGTAAAAGGGCTGGTCTCCATCGACAGGGGGCAGCTTTTTATCAATTTGGCGGGCGTCAACCAACCCCTACTGGCCCCAGACTTTTTCAAGCGCTACCTGGGTCAGCAAATCTTTTTCAGGGTGCAAGTGACCCCCGATGGTGCAACGGTGTTGCGGCCCGTGCCGGCACCGACACCCGCGTTAACGCCCGCGCCAACTGCCGCTCCTCCCCCTGCCAGTGGCGGCCTCTTCACCACGCAGTATTCAGGAACACCCGCTTCCGTATTGCAACAGCTGATGAGCCCTGAGTCGCTGCGGGCGATGCCCGCGCCGCTTGCCGCGGCGCTCACCGGGCTGGGCATCATGTTAAGCCCGGCCATGTCCATAGAGGCCCAGATTGCAAGGGTCAGGGAATTGTTGGGTCGCAGCGGGATTCTGCAGATTCCGCCTGCAGCGGAGGGTGTGAGTCGGGAGCCGGCATTACCATCGATATTGATGCGCTTGCTGGGGTTGGGTACTGACACGGTCACCAAGGAGCGCGCCCGCGGCCTCTTGACAGAAATCGATGGTCGTCAAGAGCGCGCCGTCACCGCCTTGCGTTCCGATGTTGTCAATGCGGATGTACTCGCATGGGTAAACGGTGCGCCCGTTGAGCTCAATCTCCAGCGTGGGCGTCGGGGCAATCCGCCCGGTCAAACGCCTTGGGTGATCAATCTTTATACCCAGTTTGCGAAGGACTCCGACGTCTGGCTACGGGTGGAGCATATACCTGCGCGTAGAGTGCGCCTGGATGCGTGGCTCACAGACCCCGCTGTCTATCTGCGGGCACAGGATTCTCGGGCAGAACTGTTTGCAGAAGTCTCGGAGTTTGGTTTGCAGCTCGAGCATTTCGCGGTCTTTAATCAGGCGCGGGATGGGGTGAAAGGGCAGCAGGCAACTGCCTCGACCCACCGCGTGGGCGAGCGCTTGGATTCATCGGTATGAGAGACCTCGACGAAATCAAGGCGATAGCACTGGAGTATGGCAAACGCCAGGCGCCCAGTATTCTGGCGAAGGGGGAAGGCGAGGACGCCATGTCGATTATCGACGCGGCATTTGACCTCGGTCTCCCGGTGATTGAGGACGAGGGTTTGCAACGCCTACTCAGTGGGGTCGAGATTGGTGACGAAATTCCGGAGTCTCTCTACCGGGCGGTGGCAGTCGTACTAGCTTGGGTATTTTGGTTGCGGGGGGATGAGCCGCGGCCGTGACGGTCGTTCCCTGGGGTTCGTATCAGACGTCGGTTTGGCGTCCGCGAGCGTGTCCTCGTTTGAGCTTGCCCAACTTGTCGTAGGTTTCGCCCGTGTCTGCTGACCGACTCGACCGCAGCACTTCAAGCGCTGAGCGCGTTGCTTCAATTTTTCGATCAATCAACATGGCGTTTTTGAGGTGTGCATCTCGACAGGTGGCGAGTAGCACCTTGATTTCCTCCACCAGCGTTGATGCGGTTTCACTATCATCGGTTTCGGTCAGGCTGACTTCGCCGGTCAATACAGGCATTAACGCAGACAATGCGTCAAGAGTTTCGGATTTCTTTGCCTGTAACGCCTCAAAGGATTCCAGGTCCCCGGCTTTGAGTAGCGCAAACTCCTCGCCGAGGAGTGTGACCAGTGCGTTGGCCTTGTGTATGCCCTCGCGCAACGTGTCCGTGCTAGGGGCTGTGGCGCCAGCGGTCATAGGAAAATAGGCTGTCGAGGCAGGTTGGGAGTAATTAGGAGCTGATCATCCGCTCGAGATCGACCATGTTTTCGGCAATACGTTTGGCATCCAGCGGGTAATTGCCTTCCATAATCGCTAATCGTAACGCTTCGACTTTAGCGGCATCGAACTTGGCGTCTTCAATCGCCCGAACTACGGAATCGCTAAGCGCTACTTGATCGACTTGCGCTTCGGCGGCCACTGCCTCGGCAGTCTTGCTGTCGGAGGTGGGAGCAGCCGCTTTTTCCGCGCGCAGGTCTTTCTTGCCCGTGCTTTCCGGGACAGCGCTACGCATGGTTTCAGTAATGCTCGGCATTGCTAAGCCTCCTATTATCCCCGTGCTTCAGACCGCAAGCGCGGGTTTTTTCCTTCTCCAACCGAAATATCGGCACTCCACCAAAAAACTTTAGCACTGACATCACAATAATTCTACTTGGCCAATGCCCGTTACCCGGGCCTTGAGAATGCGCCCCGATTCGACATTGATCACGTCGATCGATTCACCGATGGTAGCATCTCGGCTCATGCGGACAACATTGGTGACCGTGAGCGCCCCGCGAACTAACAAAACCTCAATTTCCTCGTTTTTACGAACAGATGGCGCCATTTTAACTGCAGATCGACGCAATTTGTCCCCTGGCATAATGTCTCTCAGCGCCTCGAACATGGGGAACTCGGCCTGGGCTGGGAGCAAATCAGTGGGTGCGCGGCCCTCGACTGCCTCCCATGAAAATGACTCGCGGCTCAACCGATTGCCCCTGGGGATAATGTGCTGAGCGACCCAGGCGCTTTGCGATTCGGCGGCTGGAGCCGAAAATTCGCCCTGCGCTGACGCCCCGACAAAGTGGCTTTGCAGCACTACCTCACCCGCTTCTACCCGCTGCCCCATCGCGAAATCCAGTACGTTATCAAGAACGACTACCGGGTTACCCTGGGCGCCGTCCGCCGACACCATGTGCCGAGCGACGTGGCTCCTCTTCAGCACGTCGCCCTCTTCGAGCGCCGAAACGTACCGAAAAACGCTGATGCCAGTGCCGAGCCTGATCTGAACAAAGCCTCTCCAGTTTGGCTCGTTGCACTCCAGCTGGGTTGTGGCGCGGTCGTTAAAGGGAAAGCTCACCGCAAAGTCACTACTGCAATCGGGCAAGACCAGGCGTTTATCCCCTAATCTGACTTCGACACTGTCCGCCGGGGTTTGGAACGCGACGGCAGCAGCGTTTTGGATTTGCGTGGTGGCTGACGCCTTAATCGTGGTTTGGTCTCGCTCGGCCACGACCGCATTGGGCAGGGATAGTGCAGCGCTTATGAGTACCCACCAGTAACCCTCCGCCCAGCGAATCCGGCGCGATCGCCGCGTTTTGCGGCGCGGCATAAAGGACTTAGTCGGGTTTTTCATGGCCGGAGTATGACCAATAACCCATCACTCAACCACCGGCACAGTCTTGCCGCTTGCCCTCAGATCTTTGCTCCAAACACCCCGTAAAAAAATAAAAAATCAATAAAAACAAAGCAGTAATGTTTTTGGCACGCTTTCTGCTCTACATGAGGTGAATAGTTACAAACCTTGGTAAGCAGTCATGTTGGATACGCTATTTGGCATTCACGCCGACGCCCTGGAGCTCAAAGCCCGCAGGATGGAAGTGCTGTCTACCAACATCGCCAACGCTGATACCCCCGGCTACAAAGCCAAAGATGTCGATTTTCGCTCAGTGCTGGGTTGGCAGTTGGGCGTTGGCAGTATGAAAGCGACCCACGTGAACCACTGGCGCGGCCCGGGCCATTCCGACAACGGCGAAGTTTTTACGATTCCTTTTAACCCGGCGGTAGATGGCAACACGGTCGAAATCGGCCTAGAGCAGGCCAAATACGGTAAGGCCGCAGTGGATTATCAGGCCACGCTGGATTTTTTGCAGGGCCGTGTGTCGGCCTACAAACGGGCCTTGAAGGGAGAGTAAGTCATGTCCATGGATAAGGTGTTTGGGATTGCAGGTAGCGCCCTCGCCGCTCAGCTGGTGAGGATGAATACCACCGCATCAAACCTGGCAAATGCGTCGAACACCTCGGATTCTGCTGAGGGTGCCTACCGCGCCAAGCGCGTGGTGTTTCGCACGCTGTTGCAGGATCAAGCAGTAGGCGAGCAAACCCGTTATGCCGGTTCAATTCACGTGGGCAATGTGGTGGATGACCCCACGCCGTCCCCGAGATCCTATGACCCGGGTAACCCAGCAGCAGACGACGACGGCTACGTGTGGCAGAGCAACGTGAACGAAGTCGCCGAGATGGTGGAAATGACCGCCGCTGCCCGGTCCTACCGAAACAACATTGAAGTCGTGAACACAGCGAAGCAGATGATGATGCGCACGCTGGAAGTCATGAAGTCCTAAGCAACGACCAGGAGACTAATTCGTGTCAGCAATTGATTCCATTCTGACCACCGAGCAGTACCGGACCCAGCAGGCCAATGCCATGTTCAAAGATGGCAATGACGATGAGATGTTGGGCCGGGACGCCTTTTTGCAGTTGTTTACTGCTCAGCTGAAAAATCAGAACCCGCTGGACCCCATGGAGAACGAGGCGTTTGTTGCTCAGTTGGCCCAGTTCTCGTCCGTTGAGGGCATCAAAGGCATGCAGGCGTCTCTCGAGACGCTGGTGGGTAACTTGCGCGAGCAATCCTTGCTTTCAGGTTCGACCTTGGTCGGCAAGCGTGTTGCCGTAGCCGGAGGCTTTGGCCAGGGCGGTGGTAGCCGTCCCACAGAGACTTTGGTCAGCCTGCAGGAAGGTGCTGATCTGCTGACCATGAGTGTTTACAACAAAGAGGGTGAGCTGGTGTTCCGGCAGAACGTCGGTGAGCTCGAGCCGGGAGAGCATCGCTTTGCCTGGTCAGGTCAAGACTCCGATGGCAATCAGTTACCGGTAGAAACCTATCAAATCACTGCTAGCGCCATCAAAGATGGCCGCATGCAGATAGCGCCCGTGTCCATCCTCGAGACCGTCAGCAGCGTTTCCTGGAACCCCTCTGGCCAGCAGCTCGATCTTCAGTTGCTGGGTGGTGACACGGTGTCCTTGGCCGAAATTCAAACAATTGCAGAATAATCTAGCAGGAGCGAAAACATGTCGTTTTATACTTCTCTCACTGGACTGAACGCGGCAACAACCGAACTCGCGGTCACCTCCAACAACATCGCGAACTCGGCTACGGCGGGTTTTAAGCGCTCCACCGCCAGCTTCGGTGACATCTTCGCCACCTCACCTCTGCAGCGTGCTGCGGCGGTCGTGGGGCAGGGGGTTGCACTGAAGGAAGTGGCTCAGGAATTCAGTCAGGGCTTCGTTCAGTTCTCTGCAAACTCTTTGGATTTGGCGATCACGGGTGACGGTTTCTTCCCACTGCAGTCGTCGGACGGCAGCCGGACCTTTACCCGAAACGGCCAGTTCATGCTCAACGAGCAGAACCAAATGGTTAACTCCGCGGGTCAGGCGCTGCTTTCACTGCCGGTGGATTCGACCAATAAAGCTGACTTCAGCCAACCGCCTTCTGCCTTGGCCATTCCGCGGCAGACGGTCTCTGAATTCCGTGCCAGTACCGAGGTCGAGCTCGGCTTGAACTTACCGTCTAATGTTGAGCCCATCACGGACACGTTTAATCCCAACAAGCCCGAGACCTACCACAGGACGACTTCTTTAACTGTTTACGGCGCTTCGGGTTCGCAGCACCTGGCAACGGTTTATTACGTTAAGACTCAGGCGGCGACTTCTGAAAACCCACTGAACAAGTGGCAGACCTATGTTTACATTGATGGCGAGCAGGTTGACCCTGCTTTGATCCAGGCCTCTGACAGCGGCGGTGATCAGTTCTTTGTGAACAAGTACGGTGAGATCAAGACCAAGACTGAACTCGAGAATTTGCAGAAGACGGCCGCCAACAGCTCGGAGTATTTGGTGACCCAGGGAACCGTTTATCGAAAGTTCTCCTACGATATGCTCTCGGATCCTATTCAGTCGACACCGGCTGCATTGACCCTGAAGGCAGCGTCACCGGATGACGTTGCGGCACTCTCCTTGGCAGGGGGTTCCAATGGCTTAGACCTCTCTGGCGCAACCAGAGCAGGCCTGCGTGACCTGATTCAGGTCAGCGTTGATGGGTCGGACTTTGTCAGCATTGGTCTTGAGCACCTTGCAGGAAAAGAAGGCGTTGACCAGCTGTCGGGCCAAGAGCTCGCCACCGAGCTCACCAATGTTATTCAAGAGCGGTTCGGCGACGGTATGAAGTTTGATGTGTCCGCCTATTATGACGGCACGGCAGCTATCGCTGGCGCCACTCTGGATATCACTCGTGACCTCGGTGAAGCGAATGCCGACTTTATCTCGATACCGGTGGGTGCGGTTGTGGCGGCCGCTATTGCCGCAGGCGATATAGTGCCTTCCGGTGACCCTGCCACGATGCTGATGCCGGAAGAATTTGCGTTCGCACTCAATAAGTTTTTTACAGGTGCCTATGCCGGGATTGCTGGGGTAACGTACGACGCTACCTCTGGATTCCCCGAAGGTACGGGCGGACGTGATTTTGGCGATTTCGAGGTCGAGTATGACTTCGCGAGGCAAGCGCTTCGCATTACGCAGAGCGGCGACGACACGATTCACCTGAGCACAGACACGGCGCTGACAGGCGAGCTTTTTGGTGCGGTTAACCTCGATATTGGCGCGGCTCCCGCAGCCGCCGACAGAAATACCGCTTTGGCGACGGTGACCGCGCTGGCATCAGCCGACGGTGACAAGGCGATTGTCCTTACAAATACTATGGTGCCGGCAGGCGATCTTGTGGCTGAACAGCGGAATCAACGCTACGGTATTGAGGTGAACTTCCTCGACGGCTCGTTCGTTTTTTCTTCCGGTACAACGGGCGACGGATCAAGTATTGCAATTCGTAATGTGGCTTCTGTTGCCGTCGATGCTAACGGTGATGGAGCTGAGGACTCGGGTAACGGCTATGATCTGGGCACGGCACTAACGGCAAACGCCATCGGTGAGCAGCTGTTTGGTTTGGCGGTAGAGCCGGGCACGCCTGAGAGCGAGAACACGGTTTCAGTGGCGGAAGCGCTGTCTGCCGTAGCCAACCGACCTGCGGTCCGCGGCCAGGCATCAACGCCGGCAATGGTCATGGGCAATCAGATGGGTATTGACCCCTCCAAGCCCTTTGAGGTGACCGAAGACAACCGGTCTTTGACGGTGATTGTCGACAACATTTCGTCACAGATTTTGCTGGCGACCGGCCAGTACTCCGTGGGGGACTTCACCACTGAGCTTGAGAACAAGATCAATCTGATGGCTGATAAATTAGGTCGTCAGGTCTCTGGTGTGCGCGTAGAGTTCGATGCAGAAACCAGCTCACTTAAGTTCACGGGCTCGACGGCGACTGACGATTCTTTCTTACAGGTAGCGGGTTCCGCTGACTTTGGTTTGGAAGATGTTGAGCCTTCTTTTGGTACGACTTCTACCTACATTCGCTTATCACCCGATACACAGGGAACCACACCGCTTTACGTGTATCAGGATCGAAGCGGCGAGTGGCTGGAAACGACGGATAAGGGCACTTTCGACGAGAATGACATCCCGAATTGGAGCCCGATCTTCTTGGATCGTGGAGAGCTGACGTTTGATACCAGTGGTACCTTGGTGTCACCGGTGGCGGAGTCAGTGCTCAAGTCTGCGACTATTATTGGTAACGACATCAATGTCGCCTACCAGGGTAGTACTCAGTTCAACAGTCCCTTCGCGGTACTCAACCAATCTCAGAACGGCGCGCCGGAAGGTGATTTGGTGGGGGTAAACATCGGTGAGGATGGTCTAGTGGTAGCGAGCTACTCCAACGGTTCACAGAAGTCCCTCGGTAAGATTATTTTGGCGAACTTCGCCACGCCCAAGGGCTTGCGTCAGGTGGGTAACTCTGGATTTACCGCAACCTCCCAGTCGGGAGAGGCGAAGCTAGGTGAGCCCGGTGCAGCAGGCTTTGGAACGATCCGCGCCGGTGCAACCGAGCGCTCCAACGTGGACTTGACCGCGGAATTGGTGGCACTGATTACCGCGCAACGAAACTTCCAGGCCAACGCCAAAGCGATCGAGACCAGTTCGACGCTGACGCAAACCATTATCCAGATGCGCGGTTAATGGTTGAGGGGTAAAGGACCAAGGGATTAATCCACCATGGATCGTTTAATTTTTACCGCAATGGCGTCGCTGAAGCAGCTCAACAATATGAAGCTGAAGCACGCCAATGCGCTCGCGAATGCATCCACGGTGGGTTTTAAGCAGACCTTTCAGTTTGCAACGACCACCTCGAAGGTGGCGGGCGCTGGTTATGGGTCGCGTTACGTGCCCATGAACCGTTCCAATGACGAGCTGGTGATTGATCAGGGCCCGCTGATCGCGACGGGGCGTAAGCTGGACATTTATTTGACAAACTCGACCCTGCTGGGTGTGCAGTCTCCCGATGGTCAGGTGGCATTTACCCGTCGTGGTGACTTAACCGTTAATCAGGCCGGTTTGATGTCGACGGCGAACGGGCATGTGGTGTTGGCCGAGGGCGGTGCACCAATTACGGCGCCTGTCGGGGTTGAGCTGGGTATTACCGCCGATGGGACGGTGACCGCGATTGATCCCGCTCAGCCTGATGCACCTCCCACCATTGTCGGCAATCTGCTGTTGCGGGATGCCACGGGGGTTCGCATGGTGCGTCGAATAGACGGCCTTTACGAGACCATCACCGCCAAGGGTAAGGGTGGTGATTTTCAGGGCGGACCAAATCCACCCACTGTTCAGCCGGGATCCCTCGAGGGCTCGTCGATCAACGTGGCAGAGCAGCTCGTTAGTTTTATGGACATGTCTCGGTCTTTCGAGATCAAAATCAAAATGATCAGTGAAATGAAGGAATTGGATGACTCCGGTACCACCATGATGAAGTACGCGTAGTCGCAAAGGAGAGTAAAAGATGGATGCCTCAGTTTGGGTAGCTAAGACTGGCCTGACCGCACAACAGCGGCGTATGACCGTTATTGCCAACAATTTGGCAAACGTAAATACCGTTGCTTTTAAGCGGGATCGCGCAGTCTTCGAAGATCTGCTGTATCAGAATATTCGCCAGCCGGGCGCCTCTGCTGACGCGCAAACCATTGCCCCTACCGGGCTGATGATGGGTACCGGATCACGCATTATCGCGACCGAAAAGCTGCACGAGCAGGGCAATATGATGTCCACCGAGAATGCGCTGGACGTCGCCATTCTGGGTCGCGGAATGTTTCAGGTGCTTCAAGCGGATGGCACGTTCGCTTACACCCGCGACGGCTCCTTTAAGCTGAACGATCAGGGCCAGATTGTAACGGCCGGCGGTCAGCAGCTGGTGCCTGCCGTCAATATCCCCAACAATGCGGCCGCAGTAACGATTGGCCGGGATGGCACCGTCAGCGTCGAGTTAGCGAACGGGGGCGGCAGTAGCCAGATTGGCACGATTCAGATTTCACGCTTTATTAACGAGGCGGGCCTGCAGCCGATGGGTCGCAATCTGTATCGAGAAACCACGGCAAGTGGGCCCGTAGAGACGGGCACCCCGGGCTTGGCCGGTTTTGGTGAGCTGGCTCAGGGTTCTCTTGAAGCCTCAAACGTTAACGTGGTGGCAGAAATGGTCAGCATGATCGAAACCCAGCGGGCTTACGAGGTGAACTCCAAGGCCATCTCTGCCGCTGATGGCATGCTCCGCTTCCTTAACCAGAATCTATAGTGAGCTGATCTGATGATCCGGTTGTTAACAATGGCGCTAGTGGTGCTCGGTTGCACGGCCTGTGCGTCCAAGCCTCCGCTCGAGGAAAATAGCGACTTCGCGCCGATAAGGCCGCTGGAGCCGGTGGCCAACGCCTTGCCCACAGGGTCGATATTGGGCAACAACATGCACATGTCCTTGTTTCAGGGGCAGCGGCAGTGGCGCGTTGGTGACATCGTCACCATCGTTTTAAGCGAGTCTACTCAGGCCTCACGCAATTCTTCGCTGATTACCGAGCGCAAAGCCACGAACGATGCGCTGAGTAGCAGTTGGACCAACTCCTTACTGTCCCCCAACGGGTTCTGGGGCGATGTCAGGGGAGATATCAACATTAATGCCGCCGAGATTGGGTCAGAGGGCGTCGGTACCGCCGCTCAAGCCAACGCGTTATCGGGTGTGATTACGGCGATGGTAGCTGAGGTCATGCCCAACGGTAACTTGATCGTCGAGGGTCGAAAGCAGCTCTCACTCACCGAGGGCGCCGAGTTTATTCAAGTCAGAGGCGTGGTAAGACCACGGGACGTGCAGCCAGACAACACGGTGTCTTCCATGCGCATGGCCCAGGCCCAAATTTCCTACCGCGGCTCGGGCAACCTTGCTGAATCCACCCAGCCCGGTTGGATCACTCAACTGTTGTTCAAATACTGGCCGCTGTAATTGGAGTATCCCGTGATGAACCGATATACACAGACCGCTCTCTGGATCAGCGCCTTGCTATTGAGCCTGTTGGTGAATACGGCGCAGGCGGATCGTGTGAAAGATCTGACCAACGTGGGAGGGGTGCGCGGTAACCAGCTGGTGGGCTACGGCCTCGTGGTCGGCCTCGCCGGTACGGGCGACGGAAAAGACCCCACTTTCACCGGCCAGAGCTTGAAAGCGATTCTGGAGAGCCTTGGTGTTACCACCAACCCCTACGATGATTACGACCTCGCCCAGTCCCGTGGCAGGCCGATTCAGGTCGACAA
>JAYNYK010000061.1:0-15541 GCA_038102985.1 Halieaceae bacterium | reverse complement strand
AATCCTACATTTATCTGCCGCTGCTGGAAGAGCTCGGCTACATGCCGAAAGAAAAGTACTCCCATGCGCCGGAGATTCTTGAGCACAGTCGGGCTATCGGCAGGCATTTTGACCTTTATGACGGCGCGCTGTTTCAGACCGGGGTCACTGAGTTGCGCTGGAGCGAGGACGAACGCCGTTGGCTTGTCAGCACCGATCGCGGTGATGTCATTCGCGCCCGCTTTGTCTCTCTGGCCAGCGGTCCGCTGAATCGCCCCAAGCTTCCGGGTATCCCCGGCATTCGCGACTTCAAGGGCCATACTTTTCATACCAGCCGCTGGGACTACGACTACACCGGCGGCACAGCCGAGGGCGGTTTGGACAAGCTGTCTGACAAGCGCATCGCAGTGATCGGTACCGGTGCGACTGCTGTGCAGTGTGTGCCGCATCTCGCGGCGAGCGCCGCGCACTTGTTTGTCTGCCAGCGGACACCCTCCAGTATTGATGTGCGTGCTAACCAACCCACCGATCCTGAATGGGCTGCTGAGCTCAAGCCGGGCTGGCAGCGAGAGCGGATGGACAACTTCAATGCCTTGGTCTCGGGTAAGCCCCAGGCAGCCGACCTGGTCGACGATGGGTGGACCTCACTGATCGGCAAGATGCTCAGGCTCTATCTGGAAAGTCAGGACGGCGAAGCGCTGAGCCTGCCTGACATCATGGACCTCGCAAACCTCGAAAAAATGAATGAGCTGCGGGCGAGAATCGAAGCGCTAGTAGAGAACCCGGACACCTCGGAAGCGCTGAAACCGTGGTATCGCATGTTCTGCAAACGCCCCTGCTTCCATGACGAATACCTGCAGACCTTTAATCGGGATAACGTCACGCTGGTCGATACCGAGGGCCAGGGTGTTGAGCGGATTACCGAATCCGGGGTGGTCGTGGCTGGCGTGGAGTACTCCGTAGACTGCATTGTTTACGCCACGGGCTTTGAGGTTGGCACCGGGTTTCAGCGCGTCAGCGGCTTTGAGATATACGGGCGCGACGGCCTGTCGCTTAGCGACAAATGGGCGGACGGCATTCGCACGCTCCATGGCATGCATATCCATGGATTCCCGAATTGCTTTCTGATGAGCACGATTCAGGGCGGCTTCACCGTTAACTACCCCCACATGCTCGACGAGGTCGCGAGCCATGTCGCTCACATTGTGGGTCATGCGCTGGCGATCGAAAAAGAAGTCGTGGAAACCAGCGCTGAGGCAGAGGCCGCCTGGGTGCAAACCATACTGGAGAAAGGTATTCGCGGCGGGATTATTGGTGATGAGACCTGCACACCGGGTTATTACAACAATGAAGGCAAGCCGCGGGCGCACTTTGAGCAAATGGTGTCGTATGGGGAGGGACCCATTCCCTTTTTCAAGCTTCTGGCCAAATGGCGCGATGCGGAAACCTTCGCGGGACTGACTATCAACTGAACACAATCAGGGTGAGCGCCCTGCGCACCAATCTCAAAAGAGACGAGGTAATAGTCTCGGTGTATTTTCCAGATAGGCCTGATACGCGGGGTCTTGGCCCCACAGCTCCTGACCGCGGCGCGCCAGCGTGGGGATACCGCTGACTCGCGTCAGCAGGGCGTAAACAAAGATCGGCGACAGCATCACCACCCACTGCGTGCCCGATAGATAAGGTATGGCCATCACCGCCATGCCGGCCCAAAGCAAGATTTCGCCGAAATAGTTGGGGTGGCGAGAGCGAGCCCACAATCCTGTACTAATGAAGCGCCCCTCGTTGGCCGGATCCACTCTGAACTGAGACTTCTGCCGATCGGCGATGACCTCGAGAGCGAAACCAGCAACCCACATGACAGCGCCGATGACATAAACAGCGCCTACCGCTGTCTGCTCAGCGCTCAATATGGCAGTCAGGGCGGCACAGCTGGTCATCACCACCCAGGCGCCCTGCAACGTCCAAGCCACAAAAAAACGCGACGAAGACACCTTGATGTGATCAAAGCGTTGATCGCCACCCGCCGCGTGGATACGGCGGAACAAAAAACTGCCGAGTCGCCCGGCCCAGAGGAAGATCATGATCGCGATGAGCCATTGCGCGCCCGAGGGCGCGGTGGCTACGCTGATGGCTGCCAGTGTGGCCGCGATATAAGTGATGCTCCCTGTGAGGTCGTAGAAGCGCTCGGTCTGAAAAATCCGGGCGGGGATGAACGCCAGCCACTGGATAACAAAAGCACCCAAGGCTAAGACCGTCATCGCGGGCCAACCCGCCAAACTGAGCCCCGAGGGATTGGCCAAAGTGGCCACACCCAGAGGGAGCCCCACTGCCAGCAGAATAAAAACGAGTTTCTTCATTGCGTCACGGCTCTTGTTATTGGGGGCGAACGCTCACCGATGCTCTGGGGCTAAATACTCTTTATGCCGATCACCGGTTCAACCGGCGTCTCAGCCGTCGGGCTCAGGCCTCGGCCAGTAGCGACACCATGACGCCGCGTTGGCCCGAGATCTGGTTGCGCAGCAGCGACTGCCAGATTGCATCACAAGCCTCGGCACCGCTATGGGATTCCATCGAGAGCGTTGGCGCCAATCGGGTTACCAGCTCCATACTTGCCGCGTAGGCCTTGCCCATCATCACCCCACGCCCCCACTCGGCATCGCGCTTTTCAATTTGCGCCGGCGCAAAAAACACCTCGGGGTCACTCCCCGGGAGAGGCCCTCCATCCACTGACTTGGCGAACTGGTCCCAATGTGTTGCCCCAACCAACAGCGTACACACAGCGGCCTCATTGAGATGCCGGTGCAAGCGAGATCGCACACCCACATCGCCCGCGATGTCGATATAGGCCGCAGGTGCCTTATCGAGCGCCTCAAGATCGCCATAGGGCACCACGCTGTCATAGCAGTCGAGGGCCTTAGCAAATGGCACATTCTGCTCGCCTGTTAATCCCACGATGGCGCCATCAAAGCCCGCTGCCCGCACAAACGCCGCTGTGCTAAACCCTGTCTTGGATGATGCCGAGCCGATCACCACCTGCTCGACGCCATACCAATGCTTATCCAAAAGCAAGTCCGCAATTACATACCCGGTCATAAACAACGGGAAGAAGATACAGCGTTGATCTTCGAGCGCTTGCAATGCGGCAGGTTCAGATCGGGTTCGCGCGTACTGGTTGTAGAGCCCGGGCAGTGCCTGGCGATGCGCTACCACGTCCGCGAAGCCCCGATCCGTGACATCGCCGGGCGTCATAAGGACATGGCTGCTCATCGGGAAAAAACCATAAAGGCGCTCGCCCACGTCGATGCCATCTACCCGACTCTGAATAACCTCGCCAATGCCCCAGACTGTCACCTTGCCCCAGGGATCCTCTCCGGTGGGATAGAACTGCCAGTATCCGAACAGGTCGCCCGAAGCGGCATACGTTACGTTATTCGCCGTCATCGCAAACTTGTCGATGGCAACCAATATCTCATTCGCGCCGGGTTCGGGGATATCGCCGCTGACTATCTGAGTACGCCCGTAGTTGGTGCGATCAACCCAAAGCTCAGTCAGCATCTTGGAACCCCTATGTTATGCGTGGCTGTGGTTGTACGTGGCTATTGTTGCACGTGGCTATTGTTGCACGTGGCTATGATGGCCGGAAAAAAGCCGATGTCAGTGCCAAAGCCGCGCTTGCCGCTCATTGTGGGGCTGTGGGCGAACACAAAGCAATGTCACAGGCACCCGATAGTGTTACCAGAGGCTCAGGATAGCCAGTGACGGGCTTTCAACGAGGCGTCAATCGCGGTGACGCTAGAGTGGACCGCGGCACCAACCCGAAGGCCGACACCACGGTTGCCCCAAAGGAGAGCTCAGCGCGGCGAATACCAGATGGGGCTGCTGTAGGCGCGCTCCTGCGAGCTGTAGCGCACGTCGTCGGGCATTTCATCGTAAAGGTCGTAGTTTTTGCGGTCATAGGCCAACCACCTGGGGGTAGGAATCTCCATGACTCTGGCGTAATAAAAAGCCCTTTGCGCCGGATCGAACGCGGGATCCTGCCAATAGCCGCGGAGCGCATTGGCGCCGATGGAATTGCTGTAGGTAGCTTCCATTTCGTTCACGGTGGAACCCACAGCGGCGAGCTTGCCCTGTGCATCCAACCCCCGCGCGTCTGCATTGCTCCAAACCACGTCGTACACCGCCTCCTGAGAAGCGCCATCTTCATCCAACCAGCCCTTCACGATCTGGATTCGATCCAGGTTGGCGCCATTGGGGTCGCGCATAGCCTCGACCAAAAAGCTGGGGCTGGCGCCCTCGGGTGCGGCGGCAAGATCACCTCCCATTGGCACCCCGGCAGCGTACCCTTTGGTAGCGAGATCAAGCTGTTCAAGGTCATCGGGTGCGAAGTCGTAGCCACCGAATACCCGCACCTGAAGCCGTGTCCCCGTGGTGCCAAAAACCTCTTTGCGCGCCATGGCGTCCCAGATCGCTTCCCGAGAATTATCGGTAGCCCATACGCCTGCTAAGCCTGATGCCGCGAGCTGGAGCGCCGTCAGATCGAGGGAGGGATCGAGGGAAGAGCGAATCAGCACATCCTTCCAGCGATCGGGGCTGGGCTCCAAGAAGGGCGCCTTTCCCCACCAATTATCTTCGCGCGTCGCCGGTAATCCCGAGTGGGTGTCCGTACTCCCCACCATGCCGAATTTGAACGGGTTGGCGCCGAGGCTTTTCTCGAACTCAAGGCCCATCTTGAGTGCTGGTCGGGCGTACTCGTACTGAATCATGTCCGGAGTGCGCTGTGCCGTGCCGCCCAAGTTGGTGGTATCCACGATTTCGAAATCGGCGAACTCATCGTCTGGAGAGAGAAACGGATGCGCCTCACCCGTGCCCTTGGCCTGAGTGACCTCCACGATGGGCTCCCAACGGGATCGCGCCTCGGCGTAGCGCTTGTCGATCGGTTTACCGTCCGTTTGGTATTTCGGCGCGAACATCGCGCCGCTGGACAGGTTGCCGTTGTGCGGGATCGCCAGCACCTGGCCACCGGTGTCTTTCTCATAGGCCGCCATGAAGTCCCAAAGGTCTTCCACGTTTTCAGATTCAAAGGCTGAGTAAGGCAATACGGGGTCCACAGAGGCTTTGTCGCCGCGGAAGACGACGACGCGATGCAAATTGTTGCCACCGGGTTGCGAGGTCCACTCGTAACCAATAAACGCGGTAAACGCTCCGGGATCGTTATATTGGTCTGCGAGGTCCATGATTTTGGTCCAGGCGTTGCGCAGCATGGAGTCATTTTTGATTTTGGCCTCTGCGCCCTTAGTCATCTGCTGCACGAGCAGATTGAAGGCGTCGATCCCTTTGCCCGCCATCACCAAGTCATAGAGCTGCTTGCCAAAAGGATCAGCCAGCAGGCCCGGATCGGCATTGGCGATAGCGTCTGCCAGCCCGAGATTTTCCGCATGATCTGCGATTACCACAAAGTCGAGTGGCTTTGAGATCGTCGCCTCCTGTCCGGTGCTGCTGGTCACGGTCTCGCCGAGTACAAAACGGTAGGCATCGTTGGGGCCAACCTTGGTGCCGGCCATACCGGCGTCAGGAGAAAAAGACGTATGAAGATGCGTGTCACCAAAAAAAGCACGCGTCGGATGATTGTCAGCCACTGCCCAGCTGATCGGCAGGGCAAGCATGCTTGCAAGAATCACGTGTTTCATCATGATTGCGCTCCTTACCATGTCTGTAGGGGTACGGGAAAAGCTATCGCAAACCTCACCGTGGTACCGAGGAAAAAGCCGGTTTGTGCAGGCTTTTGTCACTATTTGCTAACTTTCCAGCCGATGTGGCGCGATTTGCTCTGGAGGTGCAGGCCTCAGCGTGGGAGCAGGTGTTGATAGCGCCTCCCCCCCCCAAGGTGCCGCCATCGCCCTGTGAGCGGGTCGTCGAGGCAGTAAAAATCGCGCTAGAACAACTCGATTCTCCTGCCCCGGGGTGCAGGCACTTTATGGGCCTCCGGCAAGGTGCACAACCGCTCCATGCGCGTCACCGAGCCATCCGCGTACTCCCAAATCAGCTCGTCGCCATCGCGATAGCGGCGTACCACCCGAGGCCCCCAACCGAAGGCATAAAAGTTAAGCACCTTGTTCTCCCAAATCATGCTCGCCGAGGTGCGCATGCAGTGCTCCTGACCACCCAGCGTGAACAAAACAGAACCTTCGGTGTCGTTGGTATTGAACCCGCCTGTGCTGTTAGGCCCATAGTCGTGAATGATCCCCGCTGCGGTGACAACGACCCGGACTCCACATTGCTCGACCCGCTCAACATGCCCCACGTGACCGCCCGACACGCCGCGCCACAGCCCGCGGATATCATCGGCTTCCGGCGACAGTGGCTCCGTGCAGGCGGCTAGAATCGGCAAAGGAAAGTGGTCGTAGGCGCATCCCGGCGTATTACCCTTAGGGATGTCCGCCGCGCGCCTGCCTGAGTTATCGAGCACAGGTAGCTCGCAGTAATTGAGTATAGACCCGTCGCCAGCCAGGGTGGCGGGGTCCACGCTGAGAGGTGGCCGCGCAGAGAACCAGCCTAGCCACACCAACCAAAGCAGCATAGCGACCATAAGCGAGAGCACGCGCAGAAACCATTTTTTCAACACATAAACTCCGTCTACATAACTAGGGGCATAGATAAAAAATTCCCCCAAACGTTTAAAGCGGATTAGAGAGAAAAGCGATTTTTGGTGCACAAAAAAAGGGCGGCCCCAGCCGCCCTTGGTTTGATTTCGAAATAGCTATCAGAATTCCCAGACCGCTTGAATGCCAAACACCTCACCCCGACCTAGGTAGCGCATATGTGAACCTCTTGACAACGTAACATCGGCTCCGCCGTTGGCAATGCTCTCATCGGTGATATTTCTGCCATAAAGCATCAATGTCCAGTTTTCACCCATGAGGCCAGTACGGAAATTAATGAGCTCAGCTCCTTCCTGAGTATCAATGACATCAAGGTCACCCGTGTAAATGTAATCGTCGAAGAAGTTCACATCGACCTGAGTAAACCAGATCATCGAACCGATCGGCTGAGCGTATTGAGCGCCGAATGACCCCGAATATTTTGCCGTACCTAGGTCTCTGCCGCTCAGGTCTTGTGACACGCCAGTTTGAAACCCCTGAGCATCAAAGCCCATGGCACAATTGCCATCAACAGAGGTAGTTCTTGGAGAGTTAGGAGTGAGGCCGCCCGGCGTGACGAAGTCTAGGAATTCGATATCTGAAGTTTGCTCTGCAGTACACGCCGCACCGGGGAAGCTCCCGTACTTACCATCAACCGTCCCAACCGAAAGGTTGAACCTCAATTTACTCGTCGCCTGGAAAGCGGCATCTACTTCGAAGCCCGAGATCTCCGTGCTGGACGCATTAGTGACCACGAATCCCAAGCCCTGGAATGTAGAGACCTGCTGATCGTCATATTCACTGTTGAAATAAGCCCAGTTTAAGCGCAGCCGCCCATCTAAGAGAGTGTGCTTGCCGCCCACCTCGAAAGACCAAGCTGACTCGTCGTCGAATTCGAAACCCGCGCCCGGCGCATCTCTGTCAATACACCCTGGCAGATTCTGTAGCGGACATGCGCGATTCAAAACAGGTTCCTGAGAATCAACGGCATTAAATCCACCACTCTTAAAACCCTCTGTATAGCTGGTGTAGAGGAGATGGTTATCAGCAGGCCTCCAGTTCAATGTAATTGCTGGGATTGTCTGATCCGTTTTTCTTGTTTCTACAAAGTGATGTCCATAAGAACCAAACAATGCTCCTTGCAGCTCCTGCTGGAGAAAATTACCAATATCCGGCTGTGCGGTGACCAGAGATTCCTCAGGATAGGCCGGTTTCGTTCCAAAGCCCTGTGTCGAATCGTTCAACCATACTTCCGCACTCGCATCCTTTGTCTCTTCCGTGTAGCGCACACCGGCAGTCAGGCTGAGACGATCGGTGATGTCCCAAGTCGCTTGGGCGAAAATAGCCCAGGATTCCGTGTCGGTTAACCATTCAGAACCGCGGCCGACGGCGCTCCACATTGTCAAACCCTCAACGCCGGCTGGCAGGCCGCCCGCTGGGATACCGAATGCAGCACCGATTTGGTCCAGATCGCCCTGAGCGTAAGCAAGAATCGTCGGTACCCCTGATGTTGCGGTCAAGATTTGAGGAATTCCAAGCGTACCATCGAGACCGATAAACCTGTCTATTTCCTGCGTCGATTCGACGAAAGTACCGCCGACAACCCAGCTAAATCCACCCTCCACGCTAGACGCCAAGCGAATCTCTTGACTGAACTGGTCGAACTCTGAATCGTCACTCCGGCCAATAAAACTCAAGGGCAGAAAGTCCGCCTCGATACCGTCTTTATACTCATACTCAGAGAAACCGGTCACCGCAGTCAGCGTCATACCATTTCCGAATTCGTGCTCAATGTTTAGCGAAAATTCATGGTTCTGTGTGTCTGTGCCCGACAGTCTCTCTGGGCCGACACCTCCATCCAGTCCCCCGGTGCCTCCAAAAGAATAGCCGTCATAGTAAGAAGTGCGAGAGTCTCTTGTGGCATAGGAATTGAAGCCTGGAAACGCCAGTCCGACCAAACCAAAAACCGCGAAGTCAGTGGCGGGCGCAAAGGGGGTCTCTCGCGTTCCATCGCCATCTGCGTCTACCATAGTTGGGGAGAATTTGGTTACCACAACGTTACTGCCGACTCTTTCATAGTCAGCGTAGGTGTAACGCAATCCTACAGAGGTAGATTCAGAAGGCTCCCACTGCAATCCAATTCGCGCTATCGTCTCATCCGTTGTCGGTTGATCGGGGTACCCGGCATTGGGGGCTGCGTTGTCAAGGTAGCCGTCTATCGACCGGTCCATCATGGAAAATCGGAAGGCAAGGTTTTCACTGACGCTGCCACCAATGTGCCCCTCGAAATACTCGCCATTGTCACTCTCAAAACTGGCCGCGAGTCGTCCCGTGAGATCGCCACCCACCTCTGGGCTGGCCGAGCGCACATTGATAGCACCGGCCAAAGTGTTTTTTCCAAAAAGAATGCCCTGTGGACCGCGCAGCACCTCGACTTGTTCCAGATCGAAAAGCCCGAGCCTGGCCTGCCTAGATCTACCTAAATAAACGCCATCCAGAAATAAACCTACAGACTGCTCAAAAGCTTGGTTCCCCCCGACGCTGATCCCGCGCATCGTTATGATCGTGTTAACCGGGTTTTCAGAAACCGAGAAGTTAGGAACGTAAGCGCCCAATTCAGAGAAACTCCGTATCGAGTTCATCGCAATTTGATCACCGCTGATTGCCGTCACCGAAATGGGTACATCCTGCAAACTTTCAGTTCGCTTCTGTGCGGTCACCACCACTTCTTCTAACTGTTGAGCGCTGGCGCCCAACGCCAAACCTGCTACGGCCGCGCTCAAAGCCAACTTGGAAAATGTCTTCACCATTTCAAAACTCCCTTGGGTAGCTTGTGTAATAATTATGTAGTGCTCATCAGTAGGCACCAACGGCAGGGTGCTATCACTCGATATTGCCATACCTAAACGGAAACACAACCGTTCAAATTGGCTGTGTATCCGATTAATTCCATTCTCATTTTTTAACGCCCCCATCCTGAGGTGGGCCCCACCGCTCCAAATTGCCCTCGTGCATAAGCGTGCGATGTAGGGATATGCTGAGTAGCTGCCCAAATCCACAGCGCTCCAGCACGGCCATCACCGCGCTTTGCTCCCTGTCTACAAGGGCAGAAACGAGTTGGTGCACCCGCTGCAATTGAAAATGACGATAAGGCTGTGCCAGCGCCGTGATTTGCTGCCCATCCACCAAAAATGCGGCGCTTCCTGGCGCCTCGGCTAACCGCCCCACCGCCGGCGCGCCGGCTTTAGGTGCATGCTCCGCCAGCCATTGGTTGACCAACTCGGCCGACGCACGGGTCTCGGGCATAAAATCGCTCGCGATAACACGCAACACTGCCAACAGCGTGCCGGGCACAACATCATCGGCCAGAAAATCATCTCCCGCACTGAGGTACTCCGGGGCGTCCTGATCCGCGCGGTTCATGCGCTCTACCCACCGCCACACCCGCGGCGCGCGATGCTGCATGAGCCTTGCTGGATAGGGGTCACGACCCAAATGCGCATACAACGGGCCAAGCAAACCAAAATCGCCGATGCAGGGGCGCCAGCCGAGCAAGTACGGGTAGTGCTCGAAATGATCGTTGAGCGCATCCAAAAACGCTAAGTAAAGCGCCTCCACTAGGTCCCGGGTTTCATCGGTGACACCAAAAATGAGGGCGGCGTGGCGCATGCGGTCCATCATGTGATCGGTTTTCTCTTCCCGCGCTGGCACGCGACGTTGCGAATGCAAAAAGTGGTAACGCAAAAAAGCGGTGTTTTCTTCAGGAAAGTTCCATCGGTAGTGCATGGCAGGCCGCAACAAACCCTGTGAACCGATAACGTCAAACAGGGCACTGACCACACTTTGACAAGCACTCGGTGGCTGACAGGGGCGATCAGCGCGTGACTCGAAATATTCAATGATGGCGGCACCATCGCGAACCACCTCGCCCTCGGGCGTCACCAGCGTTGGGATGGTGGGTAGCTGCGCCTCAGGTAGCACCTCCCGCTTGAAGCTCTCATGCCCGGTGGAGAACTCCTCAAAGGGAATACCTTGTTTAATAAGATAAGATCGGGCCCGGGCCGAATACAGCGAATGGGGCATGGCGTAGAGGCGGTGAGTGGGAGGGGGTGCCCTGTTCATCCTGATCCTATCGCTCTCGAGTAGTGGGATGCGCTGCGAGAGATGCATCGCTAGGTATTGGCAGTTATACTGCCAATATCGACGTCTTTGCACAACCGGCTTGCCTTAGGGTGGGCCCATCGACAGGAAAATATGATGAAAAAATGGGTATTAGGCTTTATCGCGATGTTTGTGCTCGCGCTCGCGGGGTATTCTCAACGCGCCACTATCGCGGAACGGTTGCTCACCGCCGCGTTACCTCAGCAGATGGCCACCAATCAGGTAGCGGCGTTGGCTGACGGTCTCCATGTTGTGCTCTGTGGCGCCGGCGGCCCCATGCCAGCCCCCCGCGCCTCGGGACCTTGTGTGGGGATCGTCGCAGGAAACCAGCTGTTCATTGTGGATACCGGGACCGACAGTACGCGCAATCTGCAGCGGCTGGGGTATCCCCCAGGCACCGTCGAGGCGGTCTTCCTGACCCACTTTCACTCAGACCACATTGATAGCCTTGGCGAGCTCGCGACTATCCGCTGGGCCACAGGCGATCATACCTCGCCATTGCCGGTTTACGGGCCTGCCGGCGTAGCGCAGGTGGTGGCCGGCTTTAATGCCGCCTACGCGCAGGACTTTGTGTACCGCCACGCCCACCACGGCGATCTCGTGGCGCCGATCGCCGCTGCAGGATTGTCTGCGATGCCTTTTGAGGTCCCCGCCAACGGTGAATTGAACGTGATTTATCAGCAGAACGGGCTTACCGTCGAGGCGCTCCGGGTCGAGCACGAGCCGGTGTCACCCGCGGTAGGCTATCGCTTTAGTTATGCGGGGCGCACGGTGCTCATTAGCGGCGATACGTCTCAATCTGACAACATCTCCCGGCTTGCCCAGGGGGTTGATCTGTTGGTGCACGAGGCGCTGGCACCCAACCTCATTGCTATGATGGGAGAGACGGCTGCGGGCATGGGCAACGAGATCGTGACCAAGATCATGGCAGATGTACCCAGCTACCACGCCAGCCCCGAGGAGGCTGCTGAAACGGCCAGAGACGCCGGGGTCGGCCACCTGCTCTTCTACCATGTTGTTCCGCCGATCATTGTGCCGGGACAAGAGGCACTGTGGCTGAGTAATGCCGGAGATATTTTCCCCAACTACACCGTGGGGTATGACGGGGTCTCATTCAGCTTGCCCGCCAACTCCCCCGAGATAATCCAGACCCGCGAGGGCATGTAGTGTGATGGCGCTCGTCCGAGTGCGAGCCTGGATTATTAAGCCAGGCTGCCTGCTGCCTCGCTGGCGCTAAGCGATAACTCATTACTGGCGCGAGGAGCACTCATGCAGCAGCCATGCATTAGTTGGGAACCGACACCCAAGGATCACCGGGCGTAAAAGGCACCGATAAATCCGTGTCGATGGGAACGGGTGCCTCAATCTCGGAGGGATAGAGCGGCGGTCGGGCATTAGCGCCATGGGCATCGAGCAACGCCATCAGCTCAGCCAACTTATCAGGGCGTTCTACCGCCAGGTTGTGCTGCTCGGTGGGGTCCTCGGCCAGATTAAAAAGCCACTGCATCTCGGGCCTTGCCGCGACCTGCAGCTTCCAGTCCTGATGCCGCACGATGCGGTTATGACCCGCCGACCAAAACAAGGTTTCCCGATTCCATGCGGGCCGCGTATCGGGGTCTGAGGTCATGAGCGGTAGCAGGTTCTCGCCGTCGATCACTCGGCCTTCGGGCAGCGGCTGATCCACAGCCGCCAAGATCGTCGGCATCACATCGATATGGGCAACCGGCGTATCAACCGTTGTATCCGGGGGGATTTGGCGCGGCCACTTGATAAACAACGGCACCCGGATACCGCCCTCGAAGTGTGTGATCTTCCACCCACGGAACGGCGCATTCACGTCGGAAAGACCAATATAGCCAGCACCGCCGTTATCGCTAGTGAAAATCACGATAGTGTTGTCAGCAAGCCCTTCTGCCTCAAGGGCGGCCATGACCCGCCCCACGCTGCGATCCAGCGCCCGTGTCATCGCCGCATACACGCGTAGGCGATGGGGTTGAATATCACCTACGGCCTCATAGTCGGCGCGCGTGGCCTGCAAGGGCGTGTGAATGCCCCAATGGGCCAGATATAAAAAGAAAGGCCGATGGCGATTGGCTTTGATGACTTTGATCGACTCATCCGTCCAATAGTCCGTGAGGTAGCCACCGGGCTCGAAGCGATCCGCATCGCCGCTGTTGTAACTGTTGGCAAAGGTAAGCGCCGACCAGAGAAATCGATCGATGGGATCAAAATCCAGTTTGGCATTGACGACGTCGGGGTGATCTTCGGGTAAATACAACCCACTGGCCATCAGCAGGCTTTCGTCGAAGCCCTGCTGATGGGCCGCCATGCCAAGGGTGCGGCCCAGGTGCCATTTGCCAATATGCGCCGTGTGATAACCCCGCGACTTTAAAGCCTCTGCCAGGGTGACCTCGTCGGCAGGCAAACCCTGCAACTCATAAGGGGGTTTGTTCGCCGCCGCCTGAGCATCATAAATAGCGGCAGGCACCGAGCGATCCATGCTGTTCGACACCGTAGTTACCGCCCTACCCATTCCGGGGGGCATCGGCGTAAAAGCAAATCCGGTGCGCGTCGAGTACCGCCCAGTCATTAACATGGCGCGTGAGGGTGCACAGGTTGATGACCCCGAATAAGACTGCGTGAACACGGCACCCTGCGCGGCGAGGGTATCGATATAAGGGGTTTGTAGCCGACCGTCCGCGACGCCACCGCCAAAGGTTGAGATATCGTTGTACCCCAGATCATCGGCGACAATCAGTACGACATTGGGCGGCCGATCGACTGGGCCAAGTGCTGCTGTTTGCGGGCCCTGTTGCCAGGCTATATCCCGCGGTGACGCCACCTGCGTGCTGTCGATGACAGAACGCACCTTGATCGCACTTAAAATGGCTGCACTCGGGTACAGGTAGGCCCAGCCAGCCACTGCAGCCACCAGCATCATCACCACGATAAAAGTGCGTCGCATATCACCCCACCTTTGCATTCAGGACGAGCGGCGCGCCAGCCAACCGCTCACAAGATCGCCCATGTATTGGCAGTATAAGTGCCAATACATGGGGGCACAATGAATAAAGGTGCCGCCGTTAGCTGGCGCTGGGTTACAAGGCGTTCCGCAGGGTGTGGGCAACCAGCCACAGACGATCCTGACCCCAGGTCGCCAGCAGGGCTTTGCCTGAGGGATTCAACAGGCGAAAGCTGGGCACGCCCCACAAGCCTGCCGCATACATCGCCTGCCGATTATTCTCTAGCAGCGAATCCCATGCGGTGTCGTCGCGATGGGCTTGGGCCGCGTCCCAGCCCAGTCCCGCAGCCTCGACCACCTTGCGAAGCCCGCGATCATTGTTGGTATTGACCCCCAAGACGAAGGCGTGACGCAAAAAACTTGAGCAGAGCGCGACGCCCTTCTCCTGTGACGCTGCCCAGGGAAAGAGCGCATAACACCGCCGCGCCGGATCACCGATGGGGTCATAAAAGTTGCCGTAGGGCACGTCTGCGGCACGCGCCTCCCGGGCTGCATCCATAAAAATGTACATCCCTTTCTCACGCGTTGCGGGCACGCCGCGCATGACCATGGGCAGCACGGGGCGGAGCGCCAGATTGACCCCGACCTGCTGGGCAAACGCGACTGCACGATCAAATATCACGGCGGTGTAGGGGCTTCGCAGAGAAGCGTAAAACTCGAGGGTATAGTCACCAGCGTCGGCTAAGCCCCCAAGATCAACGGCTGGACGCGGCGCGATCAATGGCTCACCGGGATCTCGGTCAGCGCCGAGTGCCGCAAGCCGCGTCTCCAGATGGTAGAGGCGATCGACCCCCCAGTACCATTCTGCGCCGTAATGGAACATGGCGCCCGAGTAGTGCTTGAGTTCACGTCGTTTGGCTGTTCCCGCAGCCACTGCAGCCATTGCCTCGTCGTTCGCCACGCTGCCATGGCGCTGTGCCAGCTGACCCAACGCCGCGCCGTCACCCCGCCACAGTGCCTCGCTCACGACCGCAGCGACTGTAGGGAAATCGTTGTTCGACTGCGCTGCCAGAATACGCACTGCCAATTCCACGTGCTGTGGGTCCGGCGGCTCGGGATGCGCGGGGAAGTGCAATCCATACCCGGGCGCAATTAATTGCGAATCCTCGCGCGCCAACCGGGCAAGCATCTCGGGCTCAGGCGCATTTTTTCCCGCCTGCTCCGAGACCAGATGACAGTGCAGGTCAATGTCGTATCGTGCAACAAGCCGCTCAAGCATTTGCGCGGTCAAGTAACTGTATGCCTCGTCGACCTGGTGGAAATAGTCAATGCGATGTGGCGCACCCGACTTTACCCGAGCACGCTCCGCCTTGGCATGACGTGCATCGACATGGGCTGTGCGAGAGATGCGACTCATCACGCGGGAAGTGAGCCATCGCGTTAAGTGGCTGGGGTCCATGGTCGCCATGCCACCCTGATCTTTGAACTGCTCAGACATGGTGTACGCCGTTACTCACCGTACCGAGAGCGCATCCATGATCAGTCGGGTGACAATATCACTACTCAGTTTGGGAGAAAGCCCCTGATGCTCGCGCAGACGATGCCACATCTCAAAGGACGCTAATGCGTGAACTGCCTCTCGCTGCTCTCTGGGGAGCTGCATCGCCTCGGGTACCCAGAGTTCAAATTCCTTGCGCAGCCGCTTCTGATGCCACGCATAGTTTTCCCGCAGCTTGGTAAACCGCCACAGGAGTGACTGGGTACAGAGAATGATCTGACTCAGTTGATCAAAGGCATT
>JAYNYK010000060.1:0-16628 GCA_038102985.1 Halieaceae bacterium | reverse complement strand
CCGGCGGCGTTGGATATTTCAGCCGCTTACACCCAAGCAGGCGACATCATGATTGAGCTGGTCACGCAACATAACGATGCGCCCTCCATCTTCCGGGATCGCTTCGCAGCACATGAATCCGGCTTTCACCATGTCGCGCTCGATTTTGGTGATCACGACTCACAGGTCGAATCGTTCAACAGCCGAGGTTTTGAATCGGTAACAAGCTTTAGAACCAACGAGGGTCGAGGCGCAACCTATCTGGATACCTTCGAACTACTCGGTCATGCGACCGAGATCTACATCGTGAACGACAGTCTGAGAGCACTCTACGCCAAGGTCAGGGATGCTCCCTCAACCTGGGATGGCAAAGACTTGAGTATCGACCTCTAGTCAGAAGTGAATGAATATTGTTTTCGCCACGCTGGAGCCCTACCCGACCCATGCGCCACCAACACATTTTGCTTGACTAAATAAGGGGGTAAACGAGTAAGGTCGTCGTGATGGCATGCTGAGAGGTAGCATGCCCGCCAGCAGAGGAAGCAGATTTTTGGAACGCAACTGCCAATGCCCCTGCGGCGCCAACCAATTCTCGGCCCAAGGCGAGCCTATCGTTCGCTTCTTCTGTCATTGCACGATCTGTCAGGATAAGTATCAGGCGCCTTTCGCAGACGTGACCTTGTTCAAATTACCTGCCGTAACGCTACCCAAGCAGGCGACGACCTACGGCAAGTACAAACGCTTTGTTGCGATTGACCGCGGTATTTGCGATGCCTGCGACAAGCCCGTGATGGCGAAGATGGGTGAGGGAGATAAAGGATATGCGTTTATCTCGGCACAGAATTTTGTTGACCCCAGCGCGCTGCCACCTAGCGTCATGCACGTGTTTTACGGTACGCGTACGCAAGATATCGATGATGCCCTACCCAAATACCACTCGTGGCTCAGCAGCCAGTGGGCGTTTCTTAAATTGTTAAGGGCTGCGGGTTGAGCGAGGGCTCTCGACAAATACCTAAAGATGGACGGTCACCGTAGGTACCCGGGACGCCCGCAACAGATCGTTGGTCTTACTCCCAAAGAACAAACTCTTTAGCGGGCTCCTGCTATAAGCCCCCATCACGAGCATATCGATTTCTCTCTCGGCAATCGCCTGCGTAATGTTCTGTTCAGGGTCACCCGGTAAATAGGCTGTTTCTGCCCTGAACCCTTTTTCTGCCAAGGTGGCTGCAGCCCACTCCAGATGTTTGGCGGCTTCATTATTTTGCTTACCTGACATCACGACATGCACGGGCAAATCAGCGAGCCTAGGGCTGTCCGCTATTAAACTGATACACCTGCGGGTCATGCGCTTGCCGTCATAGGCAACCAACAGGCTTCTTGGCTCAGAAAACGCATTCGCAACCGTGAGGATGGGCCGTCGAATTTTGCGACTGATACTTTCTACGTGACGGCCCAGATCGCGCTCGGTGTGCGCCGCCGACTTGCCGCGACGACCCAGCACGTACAGCGCCACATCTTGCTGTTGCTCGTCGAGAGTTTCCAGCAGTTGCCCATAGCGCTGGCGAACATCCACCGCGATATTCTCACGTTGTTCACAGCGCTTTTTTAGATCATTGAGAAACAGTCTGCCCCGCTCGCGCGTCTCCCGCGTACGCTCACCTTCTTCTTCAGCGAGTCGGTTTAACAAATTCTCCTGAGCATCAAACCCAATCGCCCCACTGCGATCGTCGCTGGTAGCCGTTTCCTGATGCCGATCAATGATGTGCAGTAGCTCAAGAGGCAATGAAAACTTTTGCGCCGCCCAAGCGCTGTAATCAGCAACATAGTTGGCGTAAGGCGACTGATCGACGCAGGCGAGTATCTTCTTGGGCAATTTCACAGAGTAGCCCTACTGAGGCAGGAGCAAATCTTCAGCTCCTTCCTTGTCGTGCATTCCAAAACGATCCACCATGGTGGCACTGGCCTCATTCAGCCCGATGACCTCGACATCTGCGCCCTCGCGTCGAAATTTCAGTACCACCTTGTCCAGCGCACTGACTGCAGTGATATCCCAGAAATGAGCGCGGCTCACATCGATACGGACGGTATCGATCACCTCTTTAAAATCAAACGACTGAGAGAATCGGTCGGCACTGGCGAAAAATACCTGTCCCAGCACGGTGTAGACCCGAACACGACCCTCGTCCTCTGATTTGGACTGAATCACAAGAATACGACCCACCTTGTGCGCAAAAAAGAATCCCGACAGCAGCACACCAGACAAAACACCTTGTGCCAGATCATGCGTGGATACCGTCACCGCTACCGTCACAATCATCACCAAGCTTGAGCTCGGTGGGTGCGTGCGCAGGTTCCGGACTGAATCCCAGTTAAAGGTGCCTATGGATACCATGATCATCACTGCCACCAGCGCCGCCATGGGTATTTGGGATACCCAGTCGCTGAGGAACAAAAGTAGTAACAGTAAAAATATGCCCGCGCTGAGGGTGGAGAGCCGACCGCGACCGCCCGACTTTACGTTAATCACCGACTGACCAATCATGGCACAACCCGCCATCCCACCGAGAAAGCCGCTGGCAATATTGGCAACACCCTGACCCACACACTCGCGGCTTTTGTTGCTGTTGGTATCGGTTAAATCATCCACGATGGTGGCCGTCATCAGCGATTCAAGGAGTCCCACGACCATCAGCGTCAGCGCATAGGGGAAGATGATCTCAAGGGTCGCCAGATTCAGCGGGATGTCGGGCACCAGAAATACGGGCAATGTGGAGGGAAGATCACCCATGTCCCCCACCGTGCGCACGTCAATACCAAAATAAATCGATACAGCCGTGAGCAGGACGATCGCCACGAGCGGTGAAGGCACCGCGCGGGTGATGAAGGGCAAGCCATAGATAATCCCGAGCCCTGCGGCTGCCATACCGTAAACCGCATAGGGGACATCGATCAGCTCAGGTAACTGCGCCATAAAAATCAGGATTGCCAGCGCATTCACGAAACCCGTCACCACCGAGCGCGAGACAAAGCGCATCAGCTCTCCCAGTCGGACCCATCCCGCGATAATTTGCAGGACACCAGTCAGTACTGTGGCAGCAAAGAGATATTGGAGACCATGCTCTTTAACCAGGGTCACCATCAATAGCGCCATGGCCCCGGTGGCGGCAGAAATCATGCCGGGCCGACCGCCCGCAAAGGCGATGACCACCGCTATGCAGAAGGAGGCGTAAAGACCGACTCGTGGGTCGACACCTGCAATGATAGAAAACGCGATGGCCTCGGGGATGAGCGCCAATGCCACCACCAAACCTGCCAGCAGATCGCTGCGGATATTGGAGAACCACTCCTGCCGAAGTTTATTCATGAGCGACCATTTAAGGGATGCGCGGGATTGCCATGGCGATACGGCCTAACTGGCGGAACGGATTGTTATCCGAACCGACGAGCCGTCCTCGAATCCCGCGTGCTCACCCGCCTGAGCAATGAATAGATACTTCAAACTATCCATTCGGCGCTTTTGGGCACAAAAGTGTCGGCTTGAAGCAACCAGGTTTGCTGCACGCACCGTACAAAGTCGGCGCCGAATCACAATAGCTGGGCACTGAGTCCAGCATTGATCATAGGAAGGAATATGTCCGCCACCACAATCAAAGACTTTGGGTTTGGCACCCAGATCCGCAAGTCCCCGTTTTTTGACGCCACCGTTAGATGGGGTGCCACTGATTTTTCGGTCTACAACCACATGTACATCCCGCGGTCATTCGGCGACCCCGAACAGAATTTCTGGAACCTGGTGAATGACGCCATCCTCTGCGACGTCGCCGTGGAGCGTCAGGTCGAGATTACCGGGCCAGACGCGGCCGCCTTCGTACAATTGCTCACGCCACGTAATCTGTCGCAATGCGCGGTGGGTCAGTGCAAGTACGTGCTCATCACCAATGATGCGGGCGGCATCTTGAACGATCCGGTGCTGCTGCGCCTCGAGGAGAACCGTTTTTGGTTGTCGTTGGCTGACAGCGATGTGTTGATGTGGGCACAGGGCGTTGCCACCCACGCGGGCCTCGACGTCACGATTGGCGAGCCCGACGTCTCCCCGCTGCAGCTGCAAGGCCCCAAGAGCGGGGACATCATGGCGGCGCTGTTTGGTGAGTCGATTCGTGATCTCAAGTACTACTGGCTTGATCATTTCGAGCTCGACGGTATACCCCTCGTGATCTCGCGTACCGGTTGGTCCAGCGAGCTAGGCTATGAGCTCTACCTCCTCGACGGCAGCCACGGTGGGGCGCTGTGGGAGAAGCTTATGGCGGTAGGCGAACCGATGGGATTAAGGCCGGGTCATACGTCATCGATCCGTCGCATCGAGGGCGGCATGCTCTCCTACCACGCCGACATGGATGCCCAGACCAACCCCTTTGAACTCGGCTTGGACAGACTCGTTGATCTTGAGATGCCCGCCGACTTCATAGGTAAAGCGGCACTCAAGCGGGTGCAGCAGCAAGAGATTGCCCGGCAGCAGATTGGCCTCGAGATTGACGGTAAGCCGCTCTCGGGCCCCAACACGCAATTCTGGCCTGTTGAGGTCAACGGCGAGGTGATCGGCAAGGTAACCTCAGCGGTGTATTCGCCGCGCCTGCAAAAGAATATTGCGCTGGCCATGGTGGCGAGTGCCCACAGCGCTGTTGGCATCACCTGCGACGTCCAACTGCCCGACGAGACTCGGGCCGGAGCGATCGTCCCCAAACCGTTTTACGATCCCAAAAAGCAGATCACCGCGGGCGCGACCACCACTGCAGCCTGACCACTCTCTCAGCGGGTCAGCAACCGGCATAGCACGGCCGATCGCGTCCCAGATATGAGCGCTGAAGGCATGGCCCTATGAGACTGAGGGCAACGCGGCTTAGTTCAAGTCAGCAACACGCTCCCTAAGCAGATTCTTTCGGATCTTGCCGGTCGTGGTTTTGGGTAGCGCCTCGAAAACGATGCGCTTTGGTCGCTTGAAGCCCGCTAGCTGACCGCGCGCATGCTCTATCAAGTCTGCCTCCGTGAGCGCGCTGCTCTCAGCCAGCTCGACAAAAGCGCAGGGCACCTCCCCCCATTTTTCATCGGGCATTGCCACCACGGCGGCACACAGCACATCTGGATGACTGTAGATCGCGTTCTCGATTTCGATTGACGAGATGTTCTCGCCACCAGAAATAATAATGTCCTTGGAGCGATCTCGGATTTCGATATAGCCATCGGGGTGCTGCACCGCAAGGTCGCCCGACCAGAACCAACCGTTGGCAAAAGCCTCGGCGGTGGCCTCTGGCTGTTTGAAATAGCCCTTCATTACGATGTTGCCGCGAAAGGCAACCTCACCCTGGGTTTCGCCGTCCCAGGGAACAGGTGCACTTGTGGCCGGATCCAATACCAAAACATCTTCCTGCAGTTCATACGCCACGCCCTGGCGGGCCTTGAGCTTAGCTTGTTCCTCGGCACTTAAGGACGACCAGGTCGCTTTGTTGGCGCAGACCACAGCGGGACCGTAGACCTCAGTCAGACCGTAAACATGGGTAATCGAGATACCCATTTTCTCCATCGCCAGTATCGTCTGGGGCGGCGGCGGCGCTGCCGCGGTCATCATCCGCACGGTCTGGCTGAAATCTGTGCGCTCCGCTCCGTCGGCATTGACGATCATAGACATAATGATGGGTGCACCACACAAATGCGTGACCCCATGATTGGCGAGCGCCTGATAGATACCTGCCGCGGTAGGGCTGCGTAAAAATACGTGGGTGCCCGCCAGCAGCGTTACCGTCCACGGGAAACACCAACCGTTGCAATGGAACAGCGGCAAGGTCCATAGATATACCGGGTGATGGGGCATCTCCCAGGTCACCACGTTGTTTACCGCATTCGTCCAAGCGCCCCTGTGTGAATAGACCACGCCTTTTGGCCGACCGGTCGTGCCTGACGTGTAGTTAAGCGCCAGCGCGTCCCATTCATCACCGGGTGGCGTATACAGGAATTCCGGTGTCCCCTCCGCGAGGAGCGCATCGTAGGTGAGCGCACCAATGCACTCTCCCCCGGGTCCCTCGGGGTCTTCGATGTCAACTACCAAGAGATTCAGGCCCGACAGGGACACAGCTTCCCGAGCAAGTTCGGAAAATTCGGTATCAGCCAGAAGTACCTTGGCTTCTCCGTGAGAGAGGATATAGCCCAGGGTGGCGGCATCAAGCCGCACATTGTTGGCGTTAAGTACGGCCCCTAGCATCGGCACGGCTAAGGCACACTCCAGAGCTTCGGGGATGTTAGGTGCGATGAGCGAAACGGTGTCACCCTTGCCGATACCGCGCTGAGACAAGGCCGAAGCTAGGCGTTTACAGCGATCAGCAACCTCCGCCCAGTTGCGGCGGATACGGCCATGAATCTGTGCCGGACTCTCTGGATAGACGCGCTCGGTGCGCTTCAGCGCCGAGATTGGCGTCAACGCCGAAAAATTTGCAGCTGTTTTCTCGAGCTCGACCCCTTGGTAAAGACTCACGTTGGTGCACCCTCGTTTATTCCAAGCGATCGCGCTCTCGCGATCTGAATTGAGCAGGAGTGTAGCGCGTAGCGAATCAGGCAGAAAATGCCTTGGCGCAGGCGGGACGCGCCATCAGGCGATCAGCATAAGCACTGAGGTTGGGGAACCCCTCATCAGTCACAATCCCCAAGCGCTTGGACATAATACAGGCGTGCCCAAGCATCGTATCGGCAGCGGAAAACTCACCGATCAGGTAATCACGTCCAACCATGCCCTCCTCTACTGGCCCCCAAGCTTTCGCCAACAACCGTTGCGCCTGCCCCCTGACCGTCTCGTCCTGGCGTTCCGGCGGCAGCAGAATTGTGTGCACCACAATAGTATTCACCGGCGGCATTACCATCCCCTCGCAATAGTGGAACCACTGCAGATACTCGGGAAAGCGGGGGTCGTCCGGCGCAGGCTTCAGCCCGCCGTTTTTATGGCGCTCGAGAATGTATTCGGCGATCGCTCCCGACTCATAAATTGAGACATCGCCATCTTCCAGTACCGGGATACGCCCCAGGGGGTGGCGCGCCCGGTGTTCATCCGATTTGAGGTCTTTGGGATGAAAATCCATACGATTGAGCTCGTAGTCCAAGCCAAGCTCCTCGAGTAGCCACAGCGTGCGGCTGGCCCGGCTATTGGGCGCGAAATGAAGTTTCAACATAGGGGCTAACCTCTAAAATCGAGTATGCACGGCTGTGACGGTAACATCACTGCCGCAATATTGGCATTGAAAATGCCAACAGCTAATGTCACTCATGGGTCCGCCGAAGATGGCGAGCCCGAAAAAGGCAACCGCTCAGACGGCTGCTCGTTGTCCTCCAACAAACGCACACCCAGACCAATGAGCCTCACCGGCTGCGATCGTCGCTCCCAGCCCTCTACCAACAGCTGCTGATAATCAGTTTCAATGGCCTTGGTGCCCACCCTTTCCACCGTCGTCGTCGTGAAGTCATTGAATTTCAGCTTGACGAAGGCCTTGGTGATACCGTCCCACGCTTTGGCGGAGGCGATTCGCTCCATCAACTGGGTATAGAGCTGCTCAATAAAAGGCGCCCACTCCGCCGGCCCGCTGACATCTTCAGCGAAAGTGCGCTCAACGCTGATCGACTTCCGAACGCGAGCCGGTTGCACAGGGCGATCATCGCGCCCTCTGGCACGCTCGTGAAGCACGACCCCAAACTTGCCAAAACGACGCCGCAGATCAAATAAACTCCATTCTCGAATGTCTGCGCAGGTTCTGAGTCCGTAGCGATGCATTTTTTCTGCGGTGACCGATCCCACACCGGGGATTTTTTTGACCGGCAGTGCGGCAACAAAAGCGTCGACTTCCTCGGGGGGGACAACGGTCAATCCATCCGGTTTGTGCCAATCCGAGGCGACCTTGGCGATAAACTTGTTTACCGACACACCTGCCGACACCGTTATCTGCAACTCCTCACAAATACGCTGACGTATGGCTCTCGCGATGCGAGTTGCGGTGAGGTCTTCATCAGATACCTCGCTCACGTCCAGATAGGCCTCGTCAAGGGAGAGGGGCTCGATAATTTCCGTGAAGTCAGAAAATATCGTGCGCATGACTTTCGATGCCTCGCGATACTTACTCATTTGCGGCGGTACAACAGTCAGTTGCGGGCACAGGCGCATGGCTTGTGCAGTAGGCATGGCCGAGCGCACGCCAAAGGCACGGGCCTCATAATTGCAGGTGGTGAGGACGCCTCTGCGCTCGGCGCTGCCGCCCACCGCCATAGGAATGCCCCGTAAAGCGGTGTCATCGCGCATTTCTATGGCGGCATAAAAGCAATCGGCGTCGATATGAATGATCTTGCGCTGCATGGGCGCAGATTACACCCAAAGGAATCGAGCAAAAAAAACGCCGGCAGACAGCAACAACTGACCTGCATGAGGCGTACCGCTCCCCACCCCGTATGTGTCCATCCTAAAAACCCGCTGTACCTCATTCGATGTCATCGTCGGAGACTCCCGAGATGACCTGCGGGCTTCCGACAGACCCTTCACATTGTGATCAAAAGGGCGATAATCCCCAGAGACACCTAAACGAGGGTCGCAACATGAAACCAGGCATCATTTTTGGCGTGTTATTGGTGATCATCATTGGCGCAATCGTCGCTTCCCATCAGATGACCGAAAGCGGCAACAAGCACTTTGATAAAGCCGGGGAGAACTGGAAGCAGAATTAACGGGCAGGCCTCAGGCTCCATTGTCGAGGGCAATGGCGCTTATTGTGGGTCAGGCGTCTTGATCCGTCTGCAGCTTCTCAAAATGTGCCTCGAGGATGTCGCTGCCGAGTGTCGATCCGTCGTTGTTGCCCAGCTTGATGGCGGGCCAAGCGCCCGTAGCAAATAGGAACAGCACTGTCGCGCCTTCGGGTCCAGCTACCAGAGGACCATAACCGCGATTGGCAAGCCCGATACGAATATCCCCGGCCTGATGCCAGGTTGCACCCACTCTTTGGGAACCCTCCAGGATGATTTCCGTGTAATCACAATCGTGGGTATGTGCCTCGATCGTGCACTCTGGGGGATAAAAAACCTTGAACACAGTGGGGGATTCTGGACAGGTCGGGTCACCCACTCGGTACATCGATGAAACGACACCGGTGGGCAGCTCGACCTTATCGAGATCCTCCCATTTCAGGGCGTAATGCCCTTTTCGTTCGAGGGCCTCTTTGATTTCCCGATCCGTTGCCTGGACCATTTCGTTACCTAGTGTCCTGCTCGAGCGAAAAGGCAGAGCTGCTGCAGGGCCACCGTCGCCGCCGCCAGGGCCGTAATGTCTCCGACGTCATATTGGGGCGCAACTTCTACCACATCCATACCCACCACATTGACGCCTTTTAGACCCTGCAGTATCTGCATCGCCTGATGAGTCGACAATCCGCCGACAACAGGGGTGCCCGTGCCCGGAGCAAAACTGGGGTCAAGGCAGTCGATATCAAAAGTCAGATAACACGCGCGGTCGCCCACCACGTCCCGGACCTGCTCGGCCATATCGGCGGCCCCAAGCTCATGAACCGCTGGCGCATCAAAAATATGGAACCCGTGGTCACTATCGTTATGGGTTCGCAGGCCTATTTGCACTGAATGTGCCGGCGATATGAATCCCTCACGAGCCGCGTGATAAAACATGGTGCCGTGATTGATGCTCTGGCTGTCCTCTGCCCAAGTATCCGAGTGGGCATCAAAATGGATTAACGACAGGTCCCCGTATTTTTCAGCGTGCGCCCGCAACAGCGGGTAAGACACAAAGTGATCTCCCCCGAGAGCGAGTAGCGCAGTATCGGTCGCGAGAATCTCCTTGGCGCACCGGTAAATTTCCTCCGGCACACCCGCGGGGTTCCCGGCATCAAATTCACAATCGCCGTAATCAACAACGGCCAGCTCATCGAAGGGGGAAAAGCCCCAGCCCACGGCCTTTCGCTCCCAGGCCAAACTTGCCGAGGCTTCCCGCACGGCGCGCGGCCCAAACCGACTGCCCGGACGATTGGTGGTCGCTAAGTCGAAGGGCACGCCCAACACCGCCACATCGGCCTGGGACAAATCGCGGGAATACCGACGGCGCATAAAACTGATAACGCCGCCATAGGTGGGCTCTTCCATTACACCGTATAGGCTGTCGCGCGTTATGGCCTGATCGGTAGCTGATTGCATAGTGGGGCTGACCTCGTCTGCTACATCACACAACAGGGCCTAACATACCCTAAAAAGGACACGCCAGTGCCAGCCGCCATTGAGAAGTGCAATGAGTCCTCAGGAGGCGGCCACCATGACCGGTCGTTTGCCATCCTTTCCATAAAGATTGACCTGTAAGCTGGAAATCGCGTGCACTAGAATAATGGGCTCAATTTTCTGCTTACCCGTCCAATATATTTTGGGAAATCGTTCGAGAATGCGCTCGTAAGCCATCTTGAGCTGCAGCTGCGCCACGCGGTTGCCGAGGCAGCGGTGCACGCCGTGCCCAAACGCCAGATGCTTGTCGACATTGTCGCGCATCATGTCAAAGTTATCGGGATCAGGAAAAACGGAAGGGTCTCGATTCGCCGCGCCGTACCACATAATGACTTTTTCATCCTTGGCAATACGCTGCCCAGCAATTTCGGTATCTTCCATCGCGGTGCGGCGCATATGCATTACCGGTGACACCATTCTCAACGCCTCGTGGGACATGCGCTCAATCAGCGACGGATCATCCAGCACCATCTGCCGCTGTTCAGGAAATTGAGTCAGTAGTCGAATGGTGCCAGAAAGGGAATTACGCGTGGTGTCATTGCCAGCAAAAATAATTAACAACCAGGAACCATCCAAATAGCTCTGTGAGAGCGGTTTATCACCGAGCGTTGCATTGGCAATCGTTGTCAGCAAGTCCTCACGCGGATTTTGGATGCGATCCGCCATGACCCGCTCCCCGTAGCTGAACATGTCATGGAGAATTTTTTCGAACCGAAAAGGAAAAGACGGCTCGGCCAACAGCATTCGAAACGGATGCGTAATGAACTGCGGCGCGAGCTCAAGGTAGTGCATCCACTTGATAATGTCGGCGCGATCTCTTTCATCGACGCCGAGCATTTCACACAATGTGAACATCGGTAATTCGATGGAGAACAGCTTGGCAAAGTCCACAACGGGGCCCTGACGCTCCATGTTGTCGAGCAGGTCGTCTATTTTTCGACCCACCTTCTCTTTCAACGTCTCAATATAGGCAGGAAAGAAAAACGCCGCCTGCTGCATGCGCAAGTCTCGGTGGAGGTCGGCGTCGAGATTGATCAGAGAGTTGTAAGCGGCGTACATCAGCCGTTCCGCTTTGCCCTTGTCGTTACGCAACACACTCATGTTGATGCTGCCGCGCTGAGAAGAAAAAATCTGCGGGTTGAGCTCAACATGCTTTACATCGTCATACCGTACCACCGACCAAAAGCCTGAAGAGGGCTTTTTTATCTGCGACCACATCACCGGCGCTTCTTCGCGCATGCGGCGGTAAAAGTCGAAAGGTTGGCCCCGGGTCCAGCTGTTGGTGACACCTAGTTTAAAGTCCGGTAACCGCGGGTATACCTCATCGAACACCGGGTCCCGAGCACCTGAGTCCAGCAGGATGTCGTCGCTAACAGCAGGATGATGTTGCATCGGTTGCGCGCTATTCATGATGTTTCCGATATGACGGGGGCAAGGTTAAGCAGTCACCTGAGTGAGGGAGCCATGTTAGGGATATTCGGTAAAAAGTACAGGTCAGATCCAAAATGCGGGCTGCACGCCGCCGCCTTCGGCCTGAATCGGCTGAGCCACTTACACCGTATAATTTGGCGCGTTGCTATTGAGGAGCCCTTGTGCGAAACCTGATCTTTGCCATTGTGTGGCTGTCTGTGAGCTTTACGGCGCAGGCGGAGTACTCCCGCACCTATTTGGACAGCTACCCATTAGCATCCGCCCGCGTAGGTGAACTGAATATCGCCTACCGCATTGTGGGGCCTGACGCCGACAAACCGAAAGCGGTGGTCATCATGGGGCTCGGCGGCTCCAACGTGGCATGGGGAGATGCGCTGATTTCAGGCCTCAGCAACGGCGGATACGAGATACTCATACTCGATAATCGGGATACGGGCGCCTCAACCCGCTTCGACGAGTGGGGGCAACCCGTACTCTGGTGGGAGCTACTGAAATACCGCTTGGGATTTTCGGTAAACGCGCCCTACACCCTCAATGACATGGCGGCAGATATCGCCGGCCTCATGGAAGAAATTAGCTACGAAGATGCTCACATCGTCGGTGCCTCCATGGGCGGTATGATTGCCCAAATTGTCGCAGCCCAATATCCCGAAAAAACGCGCAGCTTGGTATCTATCATGTCCACTACCAATGCCCCTCATCTACCGGCGCCCACGAAAGAGGCGGAAATGAGCCTCCGTGACCTCGCAACTGGAGAGGCTCAGGAAGAGCGCGAACGGTCGATACGTGAACGCGGCTTTTACCCGGAATCAATGCAACGTCACCTGATGGCGATTTTTAAAACGGGTGATCGGTCCGCCGAAGTCGCAACAATTGCGGCACCTACTTTGGTGCTTCACGGCGCAGATGATGGGCTGGTGCCTCCGGAGCACGGCCGACATACAGCATCGCTTATTCAAGGCTCGCGGTTTGTGCTCATAGATGGCATGGCACACAACATGCCTGACGAGGTCATTCCCCTGTTGGTCTCGGAGATGACGAGTCACATGAATCAGGCTGAGGGCAAACCCGCCGCTCTGCGCTGAGGCCGGATAAGTTGAGAGCGGCAACCCTTGCCCCTGACACCCCAAGGCTACTCGCCCACGGCAAAGCCGCGGCCCAGCGTCGCTGGAGGCATCAATTTCGGAGGAAATCTCGCCTTAAAGTATGAAAAAGAGGACGGCGCAACCGGCGCGCCGTCCTGAGGGCTTGTCAGAAACTCAAGCGCACCCGCACACCGATGTTTCTGCCGGGCAGGGGCACCTGATCCTTCACAAAAGACGTATGGTTACGCGCAGCCTCATCGGTGAGGTTACGAGCAAACGCCGTCAACGTCAGACGCGTGGAATCGTTGAAATCATATGACCAAGACGCATCCGCATTCACTAGCGTAAAGCCATCAGTGGTTGACTCACCCGGTGCGACGCTGGTTTGACGCTCCACATCCTTCACCAGCAAGCGGGCGGAAAAGTCATCCAGCATATAGCGCGCGGTGAACATGTTTCTCGCCGGTACAATACGTGGCACATCGCCGCCACTGGTAAATTCTGCGTCCACCTCGTCACGGCCGAGGGTCAATTGCAACTCCCCACGAGGCAGCTCAATGCGAGTGCCGATCTCGATCTCATAGCCGGTAAATTCAGCGTCCTGCTGGCTGTACTCCGAGAGTATCAAGCCACCATGATCGATGTGGTCATCGTTGTGTTCATCATGATGATCGTCCTCGTGCTCCGCTTCCATGTGGGCCTCATGTTCTTCCTCAAGCTCATCACGCAGATAGATGTAATTGTCGACCCGGTTGTAGTAGATAGACGCCGAACCAAAAAAATTGTGGGCGTCAAAGTTAAAGGCAAGATCGATATTGTTGGAGCGCTCTGTATCCAACGTGATATCACCCACCTCATAACGGCTGCTGGCCAAATGCTCGCCGTTCATAAATAACTCAACGGCCGAGGGCGTCTTACTCACGCTCGCGAGGCCCAAGGACAGTGAGGCGTGCTCATTGAGATCCCGGCGTAAAGTTGCAGCCGCACTGAACACTTCGTCACTGAAGGAGGCTGGCTCGTAGACCATCTCGCCTTCGTGGTGCTCATCGTGATCATCTCCGTGCTCGTCCTCATGCTCGTCTTCATGTTCACCCTCATGCGCTTCCTCATGATGCATCTCGGCGACAAACCCATCTCGGTCTACATGATCAAAGCGCACGCCCAAATCCAGCGTAGCAAACCCGAGATCGTCCGAAGTGAAAAAGCCAAGCGTTGTCTCCGTAGAATCTACGGGCGCCATAAAGGCTTCCTCACCGAGGATCGAAATTTCCTCTTCGGCGTAGTTCAGTACCACCCGGCGTATCCGCTCACCGGCGCTCAGATCCAGCGACACTGAGATCTCCATCGCCTCATTGCTGAAGACCGTAGGGCCCTCAGCATGGCCCTCCTCTTCGTGATCCTCCTCGTGATGGCCATGCTCGCCTTCGGCATGCTGTTCGGTGAGTTCGTAATCGGTGCTCTTGACCACAAAGTCGATTGCATTCAACAGGGGAATAGAGGTCTTAATGGATCCGTTGAGCGCGAAGATTTCTGATTCGGTTTTCGAGAAAATCCGCTCACCGCTGTGCTCATCGTGATGCGCTTCCTCGTCGTGATGCTCGTCGTCATAATCCTCATCGTGATCGTCCCCGGCATGCTCATCTCCGTGCTCGTCACCATGATCTTCATGAGCCGCCTCAGAGTGAAACGGAATCCCGTAAGTGCTGCTTAGGTCGCTGTATGAGATGCCGACGTAGCCCCAATCGCCGACAGAAGAGAGCCCCAACCGATGGGAAGTTGTCGACACATCGGAGTTCGCGAGGGTATCCATCTGACCGTGGCCGTCTTCATGCTCCTCGCCATGATCATCCCCATGGTCGTTATCATGACCCCCCTCATGATCGTCGTCATGGTGGGCGTCATGCACATCCAATATGGCACCATCAGGAATTTCGTAATCCTCCATCTCGGCGTCCTGATAGCTGTAGGTCAGGTTCAGACGGCCAACGTGGCCTCGCAGTGACAGATCAACGGCCTCGCCATTATTCACCGACTGCGCTTCAGCACCTAGGTGCCCGCTGAGACCCTCAAGGTCCTTCGTGGGGATGGTGTTATCCACTACATTGACAATGCCGCCGATGGAGCCGTTTGAATACATCAATGCCGACGGGCCACGCACGATTTCGATCTGTTTGACATCGTTCAGACTGACGTCAACCGCATGATCCGGCCCCAGGGCAGAGACGTCGCGGATAACGGTGCCATTATTGAGCACCTTGACGCGATTGCCACCCATACCACGAATAATGGGTTGCCCTACCGCGCCGCTGAAGTCGGCAGAGGACACGCCGAGCAGGGCATCGACGTGCTCCCCCAACGACTGCACGCCCGCTTCTGTGATGGCAGCGCCATCAAGAACGTGGATCGGTCTGGTTGCAGAAGACTCGTTGATGCCGACAAAGGATGCCGTCACGATAATTTCTTCCAGTAAAGTTTCTTCGCTCCCCACAGCCAAAGCCGGTGTGACCGCCATGGCTACGAGAGCATGTGCTGCGATGCGCTGCATGCCCGCCTCCTGATAAAAGGTTTCAGTGAACTAAAAAGGTGTGTAGTTCAGCTGAGTGGCGGAGCGCGAGCCTGAAAATTTGAAGTGGGGACTGCGACATGACTAGAAACAACCGGCCGCCTGTCCACCGCATACACAGTGCAAAAGGCACTGATTGCCGCATGACTGACCGCAGCGGTCTGTTCTATCGAGCAATGATTGCACTCAGCATGGCTTGGGCTGGAACTTGCTAAGTAATCGTGTTCTACCGAATGGGCGACGTTGCCAAACGCAAACAACGTCGCGACAAAGAGTGCGATGGGTGCGTAGGGTTTCATTCGATGACGAGCCATGACCTCTTGATCCTAGGCGAGCGCCTCGACCAAATCAAGCAGTTCCTGCCTCCTATACTAGCCAAGCGAATCGCAAGGTGACCCAGTGCAACATCGCTTTTTGCACCAATTTGGCGCCTGTATGTCCACTTTGGCGCAACTACCGATCACTCCGTCGCTTATCGCGTCAAGTCACAACGACATGGTTGAAAAATAGGCTCCACCCCTATAACGTCCAACGCGATGGCACGCGAGGCTTCGGTTTCGCTAAGCCGCAATGTTGGCTCGAAAGTTGCTGGTGCCTAATAGAAATTTTCGGCTGGGCAGACCTTGAGAGGGGTTTTGGCAAACAGTGGGTATGCGCGTGCAGTGTTACCTCAGACAAAGACTCTAGGACTAAATCGACTCATGTATAAAAAACCAGAATCAACGGGGTACAGCAGAGGCCTGCTGTTGGCGCTTTGCCTAGCCGTGGCATCGCCCTCATTTGCCGCATCAGTCAAGGGCACATCACCCGCCGGTAATGCGGTTGACGTGGAAATTACAAAGACTCCCAAACTGAAATACCCCAGACGGGCGGAGCGGTTAGGCGTCGAGGGGTACGTCATCGTTGGTTTTGATTTATCCGACGAGGGCGAGCTCGTTGACTTGAGGGTTATCGAGAGCCAACCACGTTTGATGTTTGACAAGTCTGCGTTGAAATTTGTTGAGGGTATGAGATTTGAAGTGCCCGAGGAGGATGGACGACAAATCACCGCCAGCGACATTAAATTCCGTGTTCAGTTCCAGCTGCAAAATTAAGCGGGACATAAGCTATGACTATTAAAAGCAAAATGCTGCTGATCATCCTGCTGGGTATCGGCGTGCTTTTTATTGCGAACTTCTATTCCTCAGTGCAGATGAACAGTGCGCATAAACAATACAGCTCTGAAGAGAGTCTCACCGCCCACTCTTCGGCCTGGTTTAGCAATATGGACACCC
>JAYNYK010000059.1:0-16648 GCA_038102985.1 Halieaceae bacterium | reverse complement strand
AATCGGGATCCCTGCTGCGCTATCGCATCCAGGGTTGCCTGCCAATTATCTGGGTTGAAGGACACAGGCTGCACTTGGCCGGGGAAAAAAGGACGGCCGGGCAAGGGCAACAGCACCAGCGTATCTGGCAGAACGTCATCCGCCAGCGCAGGAGTGGCGGCGCCAAGATCTTTCTCCAGCGCCCCATCAGCGGGTAGCACTTCACCGTCTCTCTGATTCTGCTCATCCTGATCCACTGGACCCTCTCCGCGACCATCACCGACTGACTGGAAAAGCTATATCTGGGGGGTAATGGCCCGTTTTTCAAGACGCCGGCGAAGCGTGTATTACTGAGGCCTGTGTGAGGGCTGAGGGCGCTTGCGATCCAGAACGGACAAGGCTTCTGGGTCAATCAGTCATCGAGGACACCGCGAGGTTTCCGCGCCAAGAACGCGGGGGTTCACTCATCTCCGGTGGAAGGCATGATCGGTTGGGGCGCGACCGGGAAGGGGGCGATCTTTGCACTACTGGCGTCGGATATGCGCGCCGCGCCCTCTTTCTCGACCTCATCGATGCGAATAATGGCCTGCAACGGGATGTAGCTTCGCTTGACGCCGGAAAATTCATTTTTCAACTTCTCTTCACCGGGGTCTACAACAATCTGCGAGCGCTCACCAAACACCAGCTCTTCAACTTCCACGAACCCCCACATGTCACTCTGGTAGATCTGTCTGGCGAAGACCTCATACACCTGACCTCCATTGTGGAAAATCACTTTATAAATAGGCTGAGAAGGCATACGGACTCCCGGCAAACCGAGGTGACACTGCGAAAAAGGGGCGGAATGGTAACACTTTATTGACAAAGCTCCAGCACAGGACAGGATTTTTGAAGACGAGGCGCTATACTCCGCGGCCACAGTGATCAAGCATGTGCAGGCGATAACGCGTGACTGACTCCCCCAGCAAAAAACTGTTCGTCGAAACCCATGGGTGCCAGATGAATGAATATGATTCTGCCCGCATGGCAGATCTGCTTGGTGAAAGTCACGGTCTGGTCATGACACATTCTGCTGATGAAGCCGATGTGCTCCTGCTGAATACCTGCTCCATCAGAGAGAAAGCTCAGGAGAAGGTATTTCATCAACTGGGACGCTGGAAACGACTGAAGCAAAAAAACCCGGATGTCATCATTGGCGTAGGCGGTTGCGTCGCCAGCCAGGAAGGCGCTGAGATAGGGAAGCGCGCGCCCTTCGTGGATCTTATTTTTGGCCCCCAGACGCTTCACCGGCTCCCTGAAATGATCGAGCATCGCCGTCAGGGTGAAGCCGTCGTCGTCGATGTCAGCTTTCCCGAAATAGAAAAATTTGATCGTCTGCCCGAACCCAGTGTCGAGGGCCCTGCTGCATTCGTCTCTATCATGGAAGGCTGCAGTAAGTACTGTACTTTCTGCGTGGTGCCCTATACGCGCGGCGAGGAAGTTTCCCGGCCCGTTGACGATATCATCGCTGAAATAGCCAGTCTGGCCGAGCGAGGCGTCAAGGAAGTCAATTTGCTGGGGCAAAATGTAAACGCCTATCGTGGATATAACCACCTCAAGGAAGTGGTGGATTTCGCAGAGCTGCTCCACCTGGTAAATCTGGTTCCCGGGATCGAGCGCATTCGCTACACCACTTCGCACCCCGTCGAGTTCTCCGAGGCGATCGTTGCCTGCTATGGGGAAATCCCAGCGTTGGTGGATCACCTGCACCTCCCTGTCCAGAGTGGCTCCGATCGTATTCTGATGGCGATGAAGCGCGGTCACACCACGCTGGAGTACAAGGCAACCATTCGCGCCTTGAGAAAACTCAGGCCGAATATTTCTCTGTCATCAGACTTCATCGTCGGGTTTCCCGGGGAAACCGAGAAGGACTTTGCCGCCACAATGGGATTGATTGACGAAATCGGTTTCGATACCTCTTTCAGTTTCATCTACAGCGCGCGCCCCGGCACGCCGGCTGCTGAACTCGTCGATGACACGCCCGCGGCAATCAAAAAACAACGTCTACATATTCTTCAGGGGCGCATCGCGCAGCAGGCCCAGCAGATTTCTGCAGCCATGGTGGGTACGCGCCAGCGTATCTTGGTGTCTGGCGTTGCAAAGAAAGACCCGGGGCAGCTCTCCGGCCGAACAGAAAATAACCGAGTCGTTAACTTCGCCTGTAGCAACAAGGAGCTCATTGGCGATTTCGTGGATGTCGATATCACCGCTGCCTATACCAACTCTCTGTTGGGCCAACTCCCCCAATAACCTGCAACAGAGGCAACGGTGGTTGACTCTGCCGGTAAGGCGAGTATCGTTTTAAGCCCAGTGTGAAAGAGGCGGCGTGAAAACCGTTGAACACAGACCAATCGGCGCCCGAGGCCACCCCGTCGGGAGTAGCCTCGCAACTCACCTTCTCCCTCGAACCCAATGACGCAAGAAATCTGGCGACTCTCTGCGGGCAGCTCGACGGCCATCTGCGCCAGATCGAAAAGCGGCTCGACGTGACCATCAGTAACCGCAGTAACATTTTTGAACTTTCTGGTACCCCGCTCAGATGCGAAATGGCGGCGTCTTTGCTCCACACCCTTTACGCCGAAGTAGAAAAAGGCCTGCAGCTCAGCCCCGAAATCATCCACCTGCGTCTGCAAGAATCTGATCTCGAGTATCTCGTGCAGTCTCCCGGGGAGCAGATTCGAAGCGAGGCTAACGGAGTGATTCGCACCAAGCGACTTTCGGTAACACCTCGCGGCATCAACCAAAAAGACTACGTTCAAGCCATTGGTCATCACGATATCAATTTTGGAATCGGTCCTGCGGGCACGGGCAAGACATATCTGGCCGTTGCTTGCGCTGTCCGCGCACTGCTCGACGAGCAGGTCAAACGGATTCTGCTCGTCCGCCCCGCGGTGGAAGCAGGCGAGCGCCTGGGTTTTCTTCCCGGGGACCTCTCCCAAAAAGTTGATCCCTATCTGAGACCGCTGTACGACGCACTCTATGAAATGTTGGGGTTTGAGACGGTTAACAAGCACATCGAGCGACACATTATCGAGGTGGCCCCTCTGGCATTTATGCGCGGCAGGACGCTCAACCATGCATTTGTCATTCTTGATGAGGCACAAAATACAACCCGTGAACAAATGAAAATGTTCCTGACGAGAATTGGATTTGGCTCTACCGCTGTGATTACCGGCGATACCAGCCAAATTGATCTCCCAAAAGGCACGCAAAGCGGACTGACCCATGCGAAAGAGGTCCTCCAAGGCGTCGCTGGAATTACTTTTACTCAATTCGGCAACAAAGACGTGGTGCGCCACCCCCTGGTACAGCGCGTGGTCAGTGCCTACGAGGCACATGAAAAAGGCCTTGCCAAAATGGCGAGCGAGGGGCCAAGGTGAGTGCGCTGGTGGCCATTGACCGTAGCACCGATGGGCCAACGCCGGCAGACGATTGCATTCGAGCATGGATTACCGCAGCTCTGACAAAATCTGGCTTTCGAGGGATCGAACCCCCGGAGATTTGCGTCCGGATCACCGGTGTAGAGGAAGCCGCACACCTGAATAACATCTACCGCTCTAAAGCAAAGGCCACCAATGTCCTCTCATTCCCCGCAGACCTGCCACCCGGGACGCCCTCCGGCCTGCTTGGTGATCTCGTTATTTGCGCGCCGCTTGTGCAGCGAGAGGCAAAGCTTCAGAACAAATGTGAGGAGGCCCACTGGGCCCACCTCATCATTCATGGTGTGTTGCACCTGTTAGGCCATGACCATCAGGCACCCGCCGACGCCAACGCCATGGAAGCGCTGGAAATTGCGCTTCTGGATCATTTTAGTTTTCCCAATCCCTATGAATTAATAGAGCCCTCGGAGGGGGCCTCACCGTGAACGACGACAGAAAACTCGAGGGCGAGGAACGATCTTGGCTTGACCGATTGACTCACTTTATCAGTGGAGAACCTCAGACCAAAACGGACCTCGAGGGCGTTTTATCACTCGCAGAAGAACACGAAATTATCGACGAGGATGCCCGAAAGATCATGGAGGGCGCTCTGATGGTCAGCGATATGCAGGTGCGGGATATCATGATTCCTCGCGCTCAAATGGTCGTTATTGACTCCGACAAGGGGCTACCCGAGGTATTGGCTCAGATCGTCACGGCGGGACACTCACGATATCCCGTGATTGGCGATGGCATTGACGACGTCATCGGTATTCTTTTGGCCAAAGATTTGTTGCCCCTGATTCAGCGCGAGGGCGAAGCGCCGCCAATTCGAGATCTGATGCGACCTTTTATCGCTGTGCCAGAGAGTAAACGGCTGAATGTATTGTTGCGGGAGTTTCGGCAAAACCGCAACCATATGGCAATCGTGATCGACGAGTATGGTGGTATCGCAGGGCTCATCACGATTGAGGACGTGCTCGAGGAGATTGTGGGTGAAATTGAGGACGAAACAGACATTGAAGAAGAGCAGCCTATTAGAAAGAGCGCTAATAACGAATATGTGGTTGAGGCGCTGACGCCCATCGAGGACTTCAATGAATATTTTGGCACACCATTCAGTGACGAGGAATTTGACACAATTGGCGGCCTCGTTATCAATGCTTTCGGACAACTCCCCAGCGTGAATCAGTCCATCAGATTGGACCGTTTTGAGTTTACTGTGGTTGATGCTGACGAACGCCGCCTTAACAGCCTCACGGTAAAAGCGGTGCCCACACCCGACACGCCGGAGTGATGCGCGCAGGCTGGAGCACACCAGCGCTGGCGCTACTAGCCGGCCTGATTTTTCCGCTGGGGTTGTCTCCTTTCGACTTTTGGCCAGCCATCGCTGTCAGTGCGGGCCTGCTGTACGCCACTTTGCATCGGAGTCACCCACGAGCGCCATGGCGGTCGGGGCTGGCTTACGGTGTCGGATTCTTCGGCGCGAGCGTCTCTTGGATCTACGTCAGCATCCACGTTTATGGCGCTACACCGGTTTGGCTTGCGATCCTGCTGACCGCAATATTCTGCGGAGGGCTGGCGCTTTTTTTTGGCCTCCAGGCGCTCATTTACTGCCAGCTTGCGAGCCATCAACCCGGTTGGAAGATCGTTCAGTTCTCCTCACTTTGGGTGCTATTCGAATGGTTGCGGACCGTTTTACTGACGGGATTCCCTTGGGCCTTCGCGGGCTATGGGGCCTTGGACTCGCCCCTCAACGGCTGGATACCGGTACTGGGTGTTTACGGGTGCTCATGGCTCCTCGTGGGGCTGGGTTGCCTCGCCGCGGAGTTAGCTTCGGGTCGGGGGAATGCCCGCTTTTGGCTCACTGGGGGCGCGATAACGCTACTGATACTCGCCGGGGGATTCGCGGCGCGATATCTGGTGTGGACCTTCCCCACCCAGGACCCACTGCGTGTGGCTGCAGTGCAGCCCAACATCCCCCTCACTGAAAAATGGGACCCGCGCCAACGACCACAAATCCTTGAGGACTTCAGCACACTTTCCGCACAGCTCTACCCGGACAATGACCTGGTGGTGTGGCCAGAATCGGCGCTGCCGGGATATCGGGACCAGTTGCAAGCTGCGTTACAGCAGGTGGATGAGTCAGCGAAGTTGGCGGGTAAAACGGTGATTACAGGCATACCGACCCGCAACTCACTGGGTCGCTACAACAGCATTACCGTTTTGGGAGTAGGTCGGGGCACCTACCACAAGCAAAAATTGGTGCCATTTGGCGAGTATGTCCCTTTGGAGCGCTGGTTGAGGGGGGCAATCGCATTTTTTGACCTGCCCATGTCGCAGTTCGTCGCAGGTCCCGAAGACCAACAGGCGCTTATGGTCGACGACCTCTCAGTGGCACCTTTTATCTGCTACGAAGTGGTTTACCCAGATTTTGTTCTGAATCAAAGCCGCGAGGCTGATCTGTTAATCACGATCAGCAACGACACGTGGTTCGGTGATAGCGCAGGTCCGTGGCAACACCTTCAGATGGCGCGTTTCCGCGCCGCCGAATTGGGGAGAGACTTGATTCGAAGCACCAATGATGGCGTCTCTGCGATTATCGACTGGCAGGGAAAAGTAGTGGTCTCAACCCCGCAATTTACCGAGGCCGTCGTCTCGGGCTCCGTCCAGCCCAGAACAGGTGAGACTCCCTTCGCCCTGACTGGCAGTCTACCGGTATGGATACTCTCGCTGATCGGACTGGTGTTGGGCCGGGACCGACCCTAATACTGCTAAACTCCGGATCGCCGGCACCTGGTGCTGGTCACAGGCATTCAAGATGTAGACCGGCATGCCCTGTCGGGAAGCATCACACCGAAGGATTCTGAGTTAAATGAGTCAGGAATACCAACCGCAAACGCTGGAGCCAGCGCTGCAAACAGAGTGGGCAGAGAACAATCGTTTCGCTGTATACCCAGACGATACCCGCGAGAAATTCTACTGCCTCGCCATGTTCCCCTATCCCAGCGGAAAGCTCCACATGGGCCACGTCCGCAATTATACCATTGCCGATGTCATCGCACGTTATCAACGGATGCTCGGCAAGAATGTGCTACAACCGATGGGATGGGATGCCTTTGGGCTACCTGCGGAGAATGCGGCGATCCAAAATCAGGTGCCACCGGCTGACTGGACGCTGAACAACATTGCCGACATGCGCCAGCAGTTGGCGCGATTGGGGTTTGCCTACGACTGGGATCGCGAACTGGCCACCTGCACGCCCGAGTACTACCGATGGGAGCAATGGTTTTTTACCCGGCTTATGGATAAAGGCCTTGCTTACAAGAAACAGGCGGACGTTAACTGGTGTGAGACCGATCAGACTGTGCTCGCTAACGAGCAAGTGGTTGATGGCAAGTGCTGGCGCTGCGATAACCCGGTGGAGCGCCGGGCGATCAGCCAATGGTTCATCAAAATCACAGACTACGCGCAAGAATTACTCGATGATCTCGAGACGCTCACCGACTGGCCGGAACAGGTGCGCACCATGCAGCGCAACTGGATCGGGCGATCTGAGGGTGCCACGGTCCGGTTTCCCTTTGGCGAAAACCACATTGAAGTGTATACCACTCGCCCGGATACCCTAATGGGCGCCACCTATTTGGCTTTGGCGCCGCAGCATCCGCTGATCCAGGCAGCAGCGGTCGACAATCCCGAGCTCGATGCCTTCTGTCGGCAAATCGGTGCCAGTACCGTGGCCGAAGCCGATATGGCAACCATGGAAAAGCTGGGAATGGACACCGGATTGCGGGCGCAGCACCCGCTGTCAGACGAACCTTTACCCATTTGGGTCGCCAACTTCGTACTGATGAATTACGGCTCGGGCGCGGTCATGTCGGTCCCTGCACATGATCAGCGAGATTGGGAATTCGCCAGTAAATATGCGCTGCCAATCGTACAGGTCGTCTCAGACACCCCGGAGGATCCCGCAGACATCTCGACTGGTGCCTATGTGCAACGCGGCCCACTCATGCAGTCTGGCGGTTTTGATGGTCTCGATTACGACGCCGCCTTCGACGCGATTGTCGGCGAGCTGGAATCGAGAGGCCTTGGCAATCGCGCAGTCAATTTCCGCCTTCGGGATTGGGGTGTCTCCCGGCAGCGTTATTGGGGCGCACCGATTCCGGTAATCAATTGTGCGGCCTGCGGGGCAGTGCCCGTCCCTGATGACCAACTGCCGGTGACCTTGCCTACCGACGTCGCGTTTCAGGGGGTTGGTTCCCCTATCAAAGACATGCCTACTTTTTTTGAAACGACTTGCCCTCGCTGCGAGGCACCAGCAACCCGGGAAACGGATACCTTCGATACCTTCATGGAGTCCTCGTGGTATTACGCCCGCTATGCCAGCGCCAAGAACACAGAGGCAATGCTGGATGAGGAAGCGAACCACTGGCTGGAAGTTGATCAATACGTTGGTGGCATTGAGCACGCGATTCTGCATCTTCTGTACGCACGCTTTTTCCACAAGTTAATGCGCGACGCCGGGTTGGTCTCGAGCGATGAGCCGTTCAAAAGGCTGCTGACTCAGGGCATGGTCCTCAAGGACGGCGCAAAAATGTCCAAGTCGCGGGGCAATACCGTCGACCCGCAAGCCCTCATCGACCGCTACGGGGCGGATACCGTGAGATTGTTCAGCATGTTTGCAGCGCCACCGGAGCAATCCCTCGAATGGTCGGATTCTGGTGTCGAGGGCGCGCACAGATTCATCAAAAGGTTGTGGCGGTTAATCCATGATTTTGGTGGTGCCGCGGAGAGCCCTTCCGAAGCCCCACAGACAGACGCCCAAAAGCTATTGCGGCGCAAAATTCATGAAACCATCAGCAAAGTGACCGATGACTACGGCCGCAGACAAACCTTTAACACGGCCATTGCAGCAGTAATGGAGCTCTGCAACGAGTTGTCACGGCACCCCACCGAGGATCCGCTGGATCGCGCCATCGTGGGTGAGGGCCTGCACGCGGTGCTGAGAATGCTCTGGCCAATTACCCCGCACCTGACTGAGTCTCTGTGGCGCAGCCTCACCGGCGATGATTTTGTCGAAAGCGCTTGGCCCAGTGTTGACGAAGCCGCACTGACCCGAGAGCATTTTGAGATCGTCGTTCAGGTGAATGGCAAAGTGCGAGGAAAAATCGACGTGCCGGCGGCAGCCAACAACGCAGAAATTGAAGCGCTGGCAAAAGCCAACCCCAACGTGCAGCGATTCATTCAAGACACGACAATAAAAAAGGTGATTGTGATTCCCCAGAAACTGGTCAATATTGTCGCCCAATGACGCCGACCCTCGCATATACCCGCGCCAACTCTCTGCCTGCAACGGTGCTACTCGCGGGGCTAATCGCCCTCGCTGGCTGTGGTTTTCAGCTCAAGGGCACAACTCACGATGGCAGTAGCGCGTGGGAGGGCCTATCGCTGCGGCTCATTAGCATCGACCCGCGCTCTGATTTGACCCGCGAGGTGGCGCGAGAACTCGGGGGAATGAGGATCGAGTTGACCGATGAGATCGATACCCCGACTCGACTGACGCTCCGTGAAGAGCAATTCAGTCAACGCAATGTATCGCTGACCGCGCAAGCCAGGGCCGCGGAGATGGAACTCACGCTTTCCGTCGATTTTGTGCTGCAGCAAGAAGACGTGCCGCCGCTGGAGGGAACCGCGAGTGTGAGCCAGCAAATGTTGAATGATCCGCGCAATGTGGTCGGCAAAACGGAGGAAATGCGACTGCTACGAGAGGAAATGCGACGCGATCTCGCGGCGCAAATTGTAAGGCGTGTGAGTCGCGGCCTCGTCCGATAATGCAGCTGAAGCCCGCACAACTCGCACACCATTTAAGCCAATCACTCACCCCCAGCTATCTTATATCCGGTGACGAATCCCTGATTGTGCAGGAATGTGCCGACGCGGTCCGCCGGGCAGCCAGAGAGGCCGGCTGCACGGAACGGCAAAACATTACCATCACCCATAAAGATGACTGGATGGAACTGGGTCACGCTGCAGACTCACTCTCACTCTTTGCCGAACGCAAACTCATCGAAATTCAACTTCCGTCAGGCAAGCCTGGAGCAGAGGGCAGCAAAGCGCTCCTAGAATATCTTGCCGGAGACGCCGAGGATGTGCTGCTGATTGTGAGCGGCAGGATTGACAAGGCATCGCAAAAAAGCAAGTGGTTCTCGAGTTTGGACAAAGGCGGCGTCGTCATTCCCGTATGGCCTATCACTGCCGCTGAGCTCCCGGCCTGGTTACATGCGCGGATGCTCGCGGCGGGTATGCAGGTGGACGACGAGGCCATTGCTCTCCTTGCCGAGCGGCTTGAGGGCAATTTACTGGCGGCGGCGCAGGAAGTGGAGAAACTCAGACTCCTGCACGGAGCAACACCCATTACTGCAGCTATGGTCACCGATACTGTCTCGGATAATGCCCGCTACGATGCGTTTAGATTGGTAGATGTGGCGCTTGCAGGCGACGCTCGCAGCGCCGTGAGGACACTACGGGGTTTGAAGGCGGAAGCGGTGCAGCCGCCAGTTTTACTCTGGGCCCTGGCGCGGGAAGTGCGGTTGCTGGCTGATCTCAAGCGAGACATTACTGGGGGTACTGCTACCGCCAGCGCGCTGAATCAGCGCGGCGTATGGCGTAATCGCCAACCGCTTCTGCAGCAGGCGCTCAACCGACTGACTGGACGTGATCTTGCCCGGCTGCAGGCGCTCAGTTTTCAGGCAGATGGCACCAGCAAAGGCTTTTTGCCCGGCATCGCCTGGGATACGCTGGAGCGACTGGTAGTCACCCTCGCTCAGGGCAGCTCTGCTGACAGAACCACAGCGCGACGAGCGTAAAAAACCGCTATCAGGCCCAAACCGGCGAACCCGGCCGCTGTGGAAACCGAGTCAAAACCGAATCCATCAACACCCGCCCCCAAAACCGCGGCACCCAGTGCGGGCGCTCCCATCGCCAGCATGGTCCAAACACTCATCACCCGCCCCCTAAAATCGGGTAGCGTGTTGAGCTGGATCAAGGTCTGGCATCCCGTGCCAGCGACCGTCGTCGCGACACTCAGTAGAGCGACCCAGAGGCCCAGCGCCGGGACACCCGACAAGCCGCGCAGCGTCACGAGCGTCACGCTGGATAAACCGATCGCCAGGCATACCAGCAACAGCAAACGCTTGAGATCAGCCGCCTGACGGCTCACCAGAAGCCCACCCAGCACCGAGCCGAGACCAGCCATGGCAACTAATATTGCCAGTTCTGACGATCCGCCGTTGAGGATCTGGCCAGACAGCGCCGGTAACAATTCGATAAGCGTCCGCCCCAGCAAGCCGTTCAGCGCGGTCAGTGCCAGCAGTAATCTGAGATCTGCTCGCTGAATCAGGTGACGCGCCCCTTCAATAAATTGGTTTAAATAAGACGTTGTCGCTTTGACAGGTCGATCCTGATCGATGTCAAGGCGGGATAATCCCCAGAAAGACGTCGAGAACAAAATCATCGCCATCAGCCAAGCGGCTACCATATCAACCTGTGCAACCAACATGGCACCGAAAGCGGGGCCGATCATACGGGCAATGTTAAATGACATCGCCGAGTAACCGACAGCACTCGGTAACGCCTCGCGGGCCACCAGGAGCGGCACCAGAGCCAATCGCATCGGTGAATGCAGTGAGGTGGCAGTGCCCAGCGTGGCGGCCAACAGGGTCAGCGCAATCCGATCGTAAAGGCCCCAATAGGTGGTCATTGCGCCGGCCAGCGCAATAGCATTGTGAAGCATCATCGATATCTGCAATCCCCGTCGGGGGTTTACCCGGTCTGACAAGATGCCAAACCAAGGAGAGAGCAGCAGTGCTGGTGCCAGCATGAGGGCGCCAACAATCCCAACCCATGTGGCGGATTGAGTCAGTTCCCAGGCGCTCCAACCGAGAAGAAATCTAAGTAACCAAGCACCCAAACTGGAGAACCAGCTCGCCGGGTAATAGCGGCGAAACCGTGGATCAGCGAGGGCAGAACGGTGAACCTGTCGCTTTTCACGACAGTCAGAAAAATCCCCCCTTGCTTTTTCTGTCATGCTCAAATACTGTTTATTTATACAGTAAATTGGCTTTTGCACCAGCACTTATCTCGTTCGATACAAAAAAATCTGCATCAGAGATACGCGCTATTGGCTGCAACGTGAAACAGGAATACATCATGAACTATCTACTCGAAGATATTTTTCGTCGTGCCGATACCTGGCGAGGTATGGGCCAGAGTCGTACCGCTTTTCTGGGTGCCAGCGCGCTGTCGGCAAACCATGAAGCACACGCCCTACAGGGTGTTGAAACCGGATTCGCTTCTCTGGATGCTCAACTGTACAACAGCGGCTGGCCACTGGGGGGGAGTATTGAGGTCATCAGTGATCAGTGTGGGCTCGATGCCATGGGTATTTTTATGCCCATCATGAAGAAACTGTCGGGTCAGGGGCGTTGGCAGGTATTCATTGACCCTCCCTACACACCCTATGCGCCACTCCTTGCGGGAGAGGAGATTGATCTGCGGGAAATCATGCTGGTGCACCCGCGCGATCGTGAAGAGCTGCTTTGGTCCACAGAACAGGCATTACGCAGTACAACCTGCGGCGTGGTCTTTGTTTGGCTTGGTGCGACAGATTATCGCTATACGGAGCTACGGAAAATACAATTAGCTGCGGCCAGTCATGGCACTCTGGCTGTACTCTTCCGCTCTACAGAGGCTTTATCACAACCCTCTCCAGCGAGTCTCAGACTTCAGCTCGAAGGCTACCGACAGCTCAAGATTATCAAGCAGCGAGGTGGGTGCCAAAGCCGTACTATCCCACTGCCTTTTGATGACTCATTGCACCTGACCTCACCAGCATGGTCACTGGCAGACCAACCGACACCGCTTCGATCAAATCCTGAAATACGCCCTTCTGCTTGATCACGGGCCTATCATTACCACACCGCCCGCTACCGGAGCGTCAATGTGGCATCCACCGAGAAGAGCCGCTATGCTTGCGCCCGGTTCCGACAACGCTGAGAGACTCATGCAGGATTTCCCTCATCACTACCGCTGTGTCGCAACCGCAAATGCTGATCAGTCACCGGTCCGTATTGCCAGTCAAGGACTCGCGGATCTCACAACGGATGTGCCAAAGGAATTTGGTGGGCCCGGCGATCAGTGGTCTCCCGAAGCACTACTCGTTGCCGCTGTGGCGGATTGCTTTGTACTTACTTTTCGCGCCATAGCAGCGCCCTCAAGGGTGGTATGGCATGCACTGGATTGTGACGCAATCGGCAAACTGGAGCGGGTTGATCGCACTCCTCAATTTACCGAGATTCATCTCACCGTGCGCATCAGCGTTCCTGATGACATGGAAGAAGATAAGGTATTAAGGGTGCTCAAGAAGGCCGAGGATAGCTGCCTTATCACCAATTCACTCACAGCCACCGTGCACCTCAGTACGGAGATTACGCGGCAATAAGTACCGTATTGACCGCGCAGACTTTATCGCCGCAAGTGTTGCAACCGCAATGAATTTCCCAAAAAAAAGCCCCGCGCAAGCGGGGCTCTATCATTACGCGCGCTTACTGTGAAACGCTGACCACCACTGCGCCCGATCCATCCATGTCAAACCGATCCGCATCCATCACTTTGGTCCAGGCACTGGCAAAATCCTTAACAAAGCGCTGACGGCTCTCGTCAAAGGCATAGAACTCCACCACCGCTCGCAACTCGGAGTTGGAACCAAAGACCAAGTCGAACTCGGTAGCAGTCCATTTCAATTCACCACTCTGACGATCACGGCCTTCAAAGATGTAGGCCTGACCAGAGGGTGCCCATGCAGTATTCATATCAAGCAAGTTGACGAAGAAATCGTTGCTCAATACTCCCGGGCGATCTGTCATCACGCCATGGTCGCTTCCTGCCGCATTGGCATTCATCGCCCGCATACCGCCTAGCAATACGGTCATCTCAGACACTGTCAGGTTGAGCAGATCCGCCTTGTCGACCAACGCCTGAGCTGGGGTCATGAAACCGAGGTCGGCCATGTAATTGCGGAACCCGTCGTGACGAGGCTCCAGAACCGCCATCGATACGGCATCGCCCATCCCTTCGGTCGCATCGACGCGGCCCGGGGTGAAGGGCACTGAGACCGTCACGCCAAATTCGGCAGCGGCGCGCTCGACACCCACATTGCCTGCCAACACGATCACGTCTGCCAATGACACTTGCTTGTCCCCAGAGAGTCCACTATTAAAATCACTCTGGACTTCTTCCAGCGTCGCAATGACCTCTGAGAGCGCATCAGGATCATTAATCGCCCACTGATTCTGCGGTGCCAGACGAATGCGCGCCCCATTAGCCCCGCCGCGCATGTCGCTACCCCGGAAGGTTGAGGCAGATGCCCACGCGGCGCTCACCAACTGTGTGTTGCTGAGGCCGGTGTTGGCAATCGCATCCTTGAGTTCGCTGGTGTCGCGGTCACTGATGGTCGTGTAATCCCGCGCTGGCAGCGGGTCCTGCCAGGCGAGAACTTCTGCTGGCACGTCATCGCCTAGGTAACGGTCCCGCGGGCCCATATCGCGATGGGTCAGCTTGAACCAGGCCTTGGCAAACGCCAGCTCAAATTCTGCCGGGTTAGCCAAAAAGCGCTCCGAAATCTCACGGTAGCTCGGATCAAACTTCAAAGACAGATCCGTGGTGAACATTACCGGCGCGTGGGCTACACCCTCCAGATGCGCGTCGGGCACGGTGCCAGCCGCCGCACCATCCTTGGGCTGCCACTGTAAAGCACCCGCTGGACTGCGAGTCTGCTCCCACTCGTAGGCAAACAGATTAGCTAAGTACATCATCGACCACTGGGTGGGGGTGGCGGTCCAGGCACCCTCCAGTCCAGATGTCACCGTATCTTCCGCATTGCCCTTACCGCAGGTGTTCTTCCAGCCAAAGCCCTGCTCGACGATCGCCTCTCCCGTGGGCTCTGGACCCACGCAGCTTGACGGTTTGTGCGCGCCGTGGGCTTTACCGAAGGAATGCCCGCCGGCAATCAAGGCGACGGTTTCTTCATCATTCATCGCCATACGGCCAAAGGTTTCGCGAATGTCGTGTGCCGCTAGCACCGGATCCGGGTTGCCATTGGGGCCTTCGGGGTTCACGTAAATCAACCCCATTTGCACCGCGGCGAGCCCTTTGCGCAGTTGCCGGCCCTCAGCATATCGCTCGTCTGCCAACATCTTTGCTTCTGGACCCCAGTAGACCCACTCTGGTTCCCAATCGTCAGTGCGGCCACCGGCAAATCCGAAGGTTTTGAAACCCATGTTGTCCATCGCCACATTGCCGGCGAGGACCATCAAGTCCGCCCAGGAAATCTGGTTACCGTGCTTTTGCTTAATGGGCCACAACAGGCGACGGGCCTTGTCGAGGTTACCGTTATCCGGCCAGCTGTTAAGCGGCTCAAATCGCTGCTGACCGCCATCGGCACCTCCACGGCCATCCGCCGTGCGATAGGTGCCGGCACTATGCCAGGCCATGCGCACAAAGAACGGCCCATAGTTGCCGTAATCAGCAGGCCACCAGGGTTGCGAAGTCGTCAGCGTGTCGTTGATATCCGCTTTCAGCGCATCTAGATCAAGCTTTGCGAACTCCGCCGCGTAATCAAAATCATCCCCGAGCGGATTAGCGCTGCGCTCATTCTGCCTCAGGGGCGTCAAATCAAGATTGGCAGGCCACCAGGCTTGCGTGCTCTTGGGTGTGCTTCTTGCCATCGAATCCACAACGGGAAGGGCAATCAATGCCGTAGCCAACACCGAGTGGGCGATAGCGGTCTTTATTAGATTTACTTTCATTTTACTGTCCTCGGTAGCGAGTCTCATATTACCGTGCCACTGTAGTGACTTCGTGACGACTCTGACAACCTGATTGTTTAGAAAAAACCGATCGGATTTTTCGATCAACGTTGGCGCGCACCCAGCCACTCCGTGGCCCACTTTGCTTGTTGATTGGAGGGCAGGCCTTTGCCACGCGACGGTGCCGACTGACTTACAGCGACAGTGGGGCCTGCCAGGAGGCAATAAAAAGGAAGCACTCCTAACCGTCGACCAGGGTTTCCTGTATCAGTCCCTTGACGTTGGCCTCCAACTGATCCAGCGGGACCGCACCGGAACCCAATACGACATCATGAAATTGACGCAAGTCAAAGCGGTCACCAAGGGCCTCCTGAGCCAACTCTCGCAACTCCACAATCCGTAACTTACCAATCATATAAGCGGTGGCCTGCCCCGGCATGGCAATGTAGCGTTCAATCGCCCGCTCACAGTCGTATTCTGCATTCGGCGTATTCGCAACCAGATAGTCCACTGCTTGTTTTCGCGTCCATCGCTGGTGATGCAGCCCCGTGTCCACCACGAGACGCGCCGCGCGCCAAAGTTCCATAGCCAACCGACCAAAATTGGACCAGGGATCCTGATAAAAACCCATTTCTCGGGCCAAATACTCTGAATACAGGCCCCAACCCTCGGTAAAGGCAGTAAATCGCGTGTGTCGCTGAAAGTCAGGGACATCCTCAAGCTCGGCAGAGATGGCGAGCTGCAGGTGGTGGCCTGGCAAACCCTCATGAAACGCCAATGCCTCAAGGTCAGTCACCGGCATCGAATTCATATCGTAAAGATTGGCGTAGTAAATACCGGGGCGAGACCCATCAGAGGGCGGACTCTGATAAAACGCCTTGCCGGCAGAGCGCTCGCGATACGGCTCCACGCGCTTCACCACCAGGTCCGACGCTGGCAGTACTCCAAAGTAGTCAGGCAAACGATCAGCCATTGCGTTAATCGCGCCCTCTGCTGCCAGTAAATAGGCGGCCCGACCCTCATCATTATTGTCGTAGCGCAAGGTGGTATCGCGGCGCACGCGATCCAAAAATTCCGCTAACTCACCCTGCTCACCCAAGGCTGCCATAACATCCCGCATCTCGTTGTGAAGCCGCGCGACGTTGGCAAGGCCCGTCTGGTGAATTTCTTCCGCTGTCAAATCAGTGGTGGTGAATACAGTGAGTCGCTCCTGATAAAAAGCCTCGCCCTGGGGAAATCGCCAAACACCGTCGACAGACAGTGCCTGCCCCTCTTGCGCCTGAATGGCGTAGATCAGATCGCGATAGGCCGGCGCAACCGCATTCAGCAATGCTGACCGCGCGT
>JAYNYK010000058.1:12018-16891 GCA_038102985.1 Halieaceae bacterium | reverse complement strand
CTTCAGCATCGGCCGCCTGAGTTTCCCCCACATCAACCTCTTCTTCGGCCGTTTCTTCAGCGGACTCAGCCGTTGCCTCTGCCTCGCTTTCTTCGGCCTCTGCAGCTGCCGCAGGCTCAGGCGCGGGATCAGGTATCGCAACAGTGATCAACTCTTCCGCCAGCAGAATGCGAACCTTGTCTTCGCCATTGACCGGCTTGCCATTGGCGTCCTGCACGGCATACCGCTCATCGCCACGCATGTAAATCTTGTAGTCAGGGGTTTTCTTGATGAGCTTCATCGCCATATCTTTTCTCCCTAAAGATACTCAGATTCACCGGACCGACCGGGTGTGGCTCGGCTGAATCGCGCCAGAGTATACAGCAAGCCCCTAAAAATCCCAGCCTCCCATTGCCGGCCGAGCCGGAATTGGTATACTCCGCCGCCTCGTCTATGTGCCGGAGTGGTGGAATTGGTAGACACGACGGATTCAAAATCCGTTGCCCTTAAAAGCGTGCCGGTTCAAGTCCGGCCTCCGGTACCACTTTACTACGTTGAGGCGTTAACCCTCCCCTGACAGCCCCCAATTATCCGGCAGCCCCGACTGAGGTGGCACAAGCACTTTGCCGCTCCCAGGAGTTGCATTGAAAGGTTGAGTTCATTGGCGCCGGCAGCACCAGTCCACGAGCTCCAAAGCTAGCCGAGGGACTCTCGGCACCGGGTTCAGAGAACCTTGGGTTTTCACCTTTTTGCGTCGACACAAGTGTCGCATTTTGATGCTGGCTTTTTCGACCACGTAAGCGGATCCTATTCAGATCATAGAGCACTCACCAAAAAGAATATGGACTCCCTACTCTCTCTGCTAGATACAGTATTAGATATGACCAATATGGTCTTTGCGCTGGCCATACTCGGCGGCTTGGTGACGATATTGGTGCTATACATTATCGATACCACTCAGACGACCCAGACGATACGCAGGAACTACCCTGTCATCGGGAGGCTCCGCTATTTCTTTGAGCATATGGGGGTATTTTTCAGGCAGTACTTCTTTGCAATGGACCGCGAGGAACTGCCGTTTAACCGCGCTCAACGATCTTGGATTGCGAGAGCGGCAAAGGAGTTGGATGGCACGTTGGCATTTGGCTCCACGCGTCCCCTTGATAAACCGGGCGATATATTTTTTCTGAATGCGGGTTTCCCACCGACCAGTGAAGAAATTGCCGCTCATGAGAAGACGCCAGTAGTCTATGGCGACGGCTACGCCAAGCAGCCCTACACCAGTCATTCCTTCTTCAACATCTCCGCCATGTCTTTTGGCGCCTTGTCGGCGCCTGCAATAAAAGCGCTATCAATGGGCGCCCACAAAGCCGGCATTTGGCTGAATACCGGTGAGGGTGGGATGGCACCGCATCACTCGACGGCGTCTTGCGATGTGATTTTCCAAATAGGCACTGCCAAGTATGGCATTCGCGACGAGGAGGGGAAGGTAAGCGTGGATCGGTTGCGAGCGCTTAGCAAAGACCCCCAGGTCAAAATGTTTGAAATTAAACTCTCCCAAGGCGCTAAGCCTGGCAAAGGCGGCATTCTCCCGGCGGAGAAGGTCACCGAAATCATTGCGTCGACCCGAGGGATTCCGATGGGTCACGACTCGATCAGCCCCAATCGACACCCGGATATTCGCTGCAGCGACGACCTGCTCGATTTTATCGACAAAGTACGTTCAACCACGGGCAAGCCTACGGGCATCAAATTTGTGTTGGGCCAAACCGACTGGCTGGATGATTTACTCGCCAAAATTCATGCCAGAGGACTTGCGAGCGCACCCGATTTTATAACCTTGGATAGCGCCGATGGCGGCACGGGCGCGGCGCCACAGAGTCTGATGGACAATCTGGGGCTCAGCATCTGGGAATCGCTACCCATTGTTGATAAAAAACTGTGCGACACAGGGCTTCGCGACCGCATCAAGCTGATCGCCTCGGGCAAAATGGTCAACCCATCAGGGGTTGCGGCCGCGTTGTGTCTTGGCGCAGATAGCGTCAATACCGCCCGCGGGTTTATGTTCGCCTTGGGGTGTATTCAGGCGCTACAGTGCAACCAGAACACCTGCCCCACCGGTATCACCACCCACAACCCTAAGCTCCAAAAAGGACTCGACCCCCTTAGCAAGGCTGACAGAGTGGCAAGTTATGCGCGCTCAATTAAAAAAGAGGTGGAGCTAATCGCCCACAGTGCCGGGGTCATGGAGCCCCACAACCTTGGACGAGAACACGCCTTCGTGATCAACGCTGAAGGCAGGCCAGAGCTTCTTTTCCGGGATTAAATCGATCCCGCAGTGAAAGAGGCTGCACCAGCGAACCCAATATTGATCCGCAAGGACGCTCGTCGCCCGCCGTTGCAACAGTCAGGCCGCCCCCTTTGTTACCGAGACTCTTAATCGAATAACACGCTTCTTTGTAAATGCAGCCTTATGCACCCGACTCCGCCTGAGCAATCTTTACCTTTTGTACAACCGCCAGTTGCTCGCCAAACACCTTTTGAAGCTTTTCCACACCACTGTCATGCAAGGCACCTTGATTACCTGTAACCGCGTACGTCGAATAGACGGCGCAGGCCCTCATCAGCGCGGTAGAAATCAATGCGATCGAGGCGCCTTCATTTTTCATTTCATTGGCCAAATCGATAAACGCCTGAATGGCATCTTGCTGGTTTGCTGGAGCCGACATACGCAAAGTCCTAAAAGAGCACAAGGTGACGCGCAAGTATAAATTACCGTGCCCGTAGCTCAACAACATACTGAGACAACCATATACTGCAACTTCATTCTGGTCCCGAAGTCACCCCTCTGAAGGCACGCGTCCACATCATCAGTTTGGTGTTGCTTGTTATTGGGTTCGCCCCAATGTGCAGCGTTGCCGGCATTGAGTTCTCGCTGGACCTTGCGGCCGCCTACTCCTGGGACGACAACGTGGGGCTTGACGAACTTGAACGCGCAACCGGGGAATCTGATGAAGTCACCACACTGGAAGCGCAAGGGTCTGCGTTAATTACCTTTTTCGATCGCACCACGCTCCGCGTGTCAGCGGGCTTGGTAGACGACTCCTACACAACATTTTCCGTAGTCGACCGGCGTACTGAATCCTGGGGACTTAATCTCGAAAGCCAGTTGGGTAACACAACCTTAGGTGTGAATTGGTTTGATGTCTCTGCGGATCTGGACGAGCAGCAGTTTTTGACTTACCAGAGGCTATCACCCTACGTCGCCCGCTTTATCAGCAAGCAGTGGTTTCTCCGTGGTGAGTACGTCTACGGCGAAAAAGAAATTGAGCGACGCCCCGGTCGAGGCGCAGACAGCCACTCCGTTTCACTCGACAGCTACTATTTCATCCGCGGGTTAAAGCGTTATGCCCTGCTCGGATATACCTACCGGGTCGACGACGCCAACGCCAACCGGTACGACTACGAATCCCACGCCCTCAAACTGCGGTATGTTCATCGCGCAACGCTGGGGTCCTTGCCACTTGAAATGGAACTGGAAACCAAACTGGAAGAGCGCCGCTACAAATCCCCCGACCCGGTGATTTCCACAGAACGAGAAGATACCCGCGTTCGGTTTTCCGGCGAAATCCGGCTTTTCATCACAGAGTATGCGTCGGTGGCGTTGCAGCTCAAAAATTCAGATTATGACTCGAACGTTGAGACTGCCACTTACAACGATCTTGTTGTGGGTACAGAGTTCCGGCTCTCGTTCTAGGCGAGCTATAGACTAAAACCGCAGCTGTCCATAACCATAGATTTGATCTCTACCGGGCGCGCCGATGTCCAGCGCGCTGGCATAGAGTCGATCGAGCATGGCCGCAGGCTCTCCAGTAGACTGCATCAGTCTGGCCGCTGCAACCGTTACAAATGGGACTGCATAGGAGGTGCCCGAGGACGCAATAAATCCACCGCCGGCGCGGGCGTGCCTGATGTTCACACCGGGCGCCGCAATGTCGACATACTCTCCCCGATTTGCCAGACGGAAAGCTCTGCCCCGATCATCAGTCGCGGTTACCGCAACCACCTCGGGATAAGCAGCAGGGTACATGGGCTGTGCCATGGGTCCACCATTGCCTGCTGCTGCCACCGCCAGAATGCCTTTTTGTCTCACCCGATTGAGCGCGGTCTCGAGCAAACGGTTGGGGGGGCCTGCCAAACTAATATTGATCACGGAGACACCAGAGGTGACCAGCCAATTCAGTGCTTTGATGAGACTAACCGTGCTGGCAAACTCACCTTGCTCCTCATTTTGATCAAAGACCTCAGCGGCATAAATCTCGGCTTTGGGAGCCAATCCCAAGGCCAGCGGATCTGAACCTACGATAATTGAAACGATGGCGGTGCCATGCACGTTAGGCGGGGTCTCGTTCTGGACGAAGCGCTTGGTCGTAATGGCCGCGTTGAGGAAAGTACTGTGACTGCGGTCGACACTGCTGTCGATGATCCCGATACGCAAATTAAGGTCAGATAAATCAGTGGGTGTCGGTAACAGCTCTCGCGGCGCCCTTCCAATAAGATTAGATGGGCTCGCTGTCTCATGGGGCACGCCCGCCGTGTAGAGATGATTTAAATCGATATCGGCGCGTTTTCCACCGATCACGTCATAAATGCCCTCCCGGGTTGCAGACAAGTCGAAGCTCGCGGGCGCTGCCACTTCAGCCAACAAAAAACCCAACCCCTCGAGTTCACTCACCGTCTCAAACAAATACCCTTCGGCTTCAAGTTGAGCAAAAACATCTGCCTCAGCCATCACCAACCAGTGGTCTGTCTGAATCCTCAAGGAGTCCTCGCTGATTCGGGACTCAATATCTGCCAGCAAATCCTCCATGACCTGCTCGATTCGCTCTTCAGT
>JAYNYK010000058.1:0-11918 GCA_038102985.1 Halieaceae bacterium | reverse complement strand
GGGACTCAATATCTGCCAGCAAATCCTCCATGACCTGCTCGATTCGCTCTTCAGTCAGCTCCGATACTATTTCTGAAACCTGTTCCTCGACTTCCTGCGCAGCGAGACTAAGGCACAACCCGCCCAGTACCGCCAGAGCGCCCAAATAGGCCAATACTCCCCGAATAAAGGGGAAATAGTTGGCTTGCGGAGGAGGTTTCATGCTGCACATCATGGAAGTCTAACCGGTTTGTCTGCACTCAAGGCAAGTCGATTCTGCGCAAAACCGGTGCGATTCCCGGGAATAAACCCCCATCTGGAACGTCAAAAAGAGAGCAGGACAGATATGGCGAGTCTTACAGCCCAGCAACGACAGGACCTAATCGATGAGTTACCGCGGTTGAAGCGGTTTTGCTTATCGTTGACGTCAGATCCCTCAGATGCTGACGATCTCCTGCAAGTCACCGTCGAGAGGTTGTTGGAAAAAGGTATGCCTGAGGATGCCCATGTTGCGAAGTGGTCTCATCGGGTTTGCAGGAATTTGTGGATTGACGAGATTCGCTCCAGAGACGTGCGGAGCCGTTACGCGCAGTCAGAGGGGGCGATCGAGGGCGCTGGCACGACCGCGGAGAACTCTGACGAGTCGGTGCAGCTCGACAGGGTTTCGGCGGCGCTGGAGCGGCTTCCTGCAGAGCAGCGCGCTGCTTTGGTCAAAGTTGCGGTAGAAGGGTGCTCCTACGCGGAGGCTGCTGCGATTTTAGAAGTACCCATCGGCACGATCATGAGTCGTGTCGCCCGGGCCCGAAAGGCCCTGACGGAAGATTTGGAGTGGAAAGCAGAGAGAGAGGCCTAAGCCTCCACGGTGCATACCGACCGACTTGGGACCGGTTGGCCAGCGCAGGAAATGAGAGATGACAGACGAAAGCAAAAATGTGGTCGATATGGACGGTATGCGGGTTGACGATGATCACCTGCTGTCCATGTACGTAGACGGCGAATTAGATGCCGAGCGCACGATTGCGCTCGCGGGTCGTCTCAAGGTGGAGCCTGCCTTGCGCGCTCGATTGACGGCGATGGAAAACAGCGATCGGCTGGTTAAACAGCTCTACGCGAGCCACAGCGACAGCGCAGACAGAGATCTGACTGCGCTGATACAAGCGAAGAACGTGGCGATTTTCAGCGCCGTGAGCCGGTGGCGCGAATGGGCAACCGGCGCAGTTGCAGCGTCCGTCATGGCAGTGGCGACACTCTCTCTGATGAACGAGCAACCGGTGGCATTCAACCCGATGACCATGGATGAGTCGCTTGCTCAGGCCCTAGAGCAATCTCCCTCGCGTGCCGCCGGTTGGGAGCATTTGGATGGTGAGCGGGACTTCAGGTCAGTACTCACATTCCCCGCAGCTGATGGCCGCTGGTGCCGGGAGTTCCTGCTAGCGCACAATGAATCCCATTGGCGCGGCGTGGCTTGCCGTGATGAAGGCACCTGGGTCAACCAGGTAGTGGGCAGCGAAGTCTTTCTCGAGCAGGAAACACAGTATCGTCCTGCCGGAGCGGGAGACACTGAAAAAGTCGCTCGCTTTATCGATGAAACTGCTGCCGACGTAGCCTTGGGACCCCAGCAGGAATCCGCGCTGATTGCATCGGGCTGGTAGGCTAGTCCGCCCCAAAAACACCTTGTCTCTGGTCTGCGTACGGCCCTGACACTCAGCAGGCGGTGCCGAAGCCTGCTGTCTATCCCCCGATCCCCTCGATCTATTGGATATCGCTGCCCTATAATGCGGCCCCAGACGCCGAAGGGTAACGAGTCGCATGACCGCCACAGAAGCACTGTCACCATTTATAGCGCCGCTGCTGGGCGGCCTGACCTTGGGGGCTGCCGCCATCTGGCTACTACTTTCACTGGGCCGAGTTGCCGGTATCAGCGGCATCCTTTGGGGAGTGATGCAAGGACCGGATCGAGGCTGGCGCGTTTTCTTTATTATTGGGCTCCTTGTCGGAGGGCTCATCATTCACGCAGTTTTGGGTATTGCCGTTCCCGGTCAATCAAGCACTCCGCTTTTGCTCGTCGCCCTCAGTGGCTTACTGGTGGGTCTTGGCACTCGGATTGGGGGAGGTTGTACCAGTGGGCACGGGGTATGCGGGATCGGGAGGCTCTCTGTCCGATCCATAGTTGCTACTGCGACGTTCATGTCTACGGGCGTACTGACCGTCTTTGTGATTCGGCATCTGATCGGCGGCGCGATATGAAATCATGGCCCGCCCTCCTCTCGGGGCTTTTGTTCGGGATGGGGCTCTCGCTGGCGGGCATGACTGACCCCGCCAAGGTGCAGGGGTTTCTCGATATTACCGGCGACTGGTTACCTGACCTGGCATTTGTGATGGGAGGGGCATTACTGATCACAATGACCCTGACGCCCCTTATTTTGCGACGCCATGCGCCTTTGCTGGCCTCCCAATTCAACCTCCCGGCCCTGCAGAGCATTGATCGACGACTCATCAGCGGATCGGCAATTTTTGGGGTTGGCTGGGGCTTATCGGGGTATTGTCCCGGTCCCGCACTGGTCAGCGTGATTTATGGCTACAACACCACCCTGGTGTTCGGCATCGCCATGATCGCCGGTATGTTTGGGGCCACACTGTTTAACCCGAAACCGCGCTCCTGAGGCCACTACCACCATCTCTCTCAGGAGAGATCTAGGGCAAATTGCTTGAGCACCGACAGGGGAATGATCTCTAGGGTTTTTTGGTGGGTCGCCCGCAAGTAAAGTCTGGGGGCCTGTCCCGCCTCGTGGGCCTGGTGCCACCGCATCGCGCACAGACACCATCGATCCCCCCCTTTTAACCCGGGGAACTCGTACTGAGGCATTGGCGTCACGAGGTCATTGCCCGCAGCTACCGAAAAAGTCAGAAATTCCTCAGTCATCAGCGCGCAAACCGTGTGCCGCCCGTGATCATGGGGCCCGGTATGGCAATGCCCGTCGCGAAAGAACCCAGTGACCGGATCCATACAACAGAGCTCAATTGGCAATCCCAAGACATTGAGTTGCCTTGGTGGTTCACCTGATGGCTCACCCATACTTTTTTCCTCCGCAGACCGGATTCCTATGGGAACCTCGGCAAATGCCTCAAAAGCCGAGGCTGCTTAAAGAAAGATGCACCCTCATCCAATACCCGACAATCACACAAATTGAGCTGGGCTGCCGTGACTTATCGCTGCCCCCTGCAGTAGCATCATACCGAACTCCCTTGAGTTCCCTCACGCATGTTTGCACCGGACGATCACCTTGGCATCTTCGCAGCCCTGATGGGCATTTCCGCACTGGGGTTTTGGCTTGAAAAAACGCGCCTTGGAGCACTACTCACCGGCACAGTCATTGTGATTCTTCGATCGATCCTATCGGCGAAGCTGGGTGTAATCCCCCATCAAGCGCTCACCTACGATTTTGTATTCCAGTATCTCGTCCCGATTCTCATACCGCTCTTCTTACTTCAGGGCGATGTCCGCAGACTCTTACGAGAGGCCTATCGCACCACAGCGGCCTTCATGATCGCTGCAGCCGGCACGGTGCTTGGCGTGTTAGCTGCTATCTCTCTGTTAGATCTCGGTGCTGTGGCGATCGGCGCCGGCGTTGACTCCGGGCGACAAGAGGCCGCGATAGCAGGCTTGTTTACGGCGACCTACATCGGCGGCTCCGTGAATTACGCGGCGCTGGGAGAGATGACCGGATTGTCACAAGACGCCTCTTTCTTCTCGGCGGCAACAGCGGCGGACAATCTCTTCAGCGCGCTGTATCTCAGCATTCTGGGTTTGCTGCCCACGCTGCGCTGGCTTACCCGCCAGTATCATTTGCCTACTCCTTCAGAGGCGGCCGGCGCGGAGCAACCTCCGGCGCCCACAGCACGATCGCTTTGTTTTGCTTTGGCTATTGCCACGCTGCTCGTTGTCACCGCCGATACGCTGACGGCGCTGACTCAAGTCCCCAGCATGAGATATATCTTACTGACTCTGCTCACGCTTTTAGTGGCAACCGCGTTCCCTCGTGTGCGCTTCTGGTGTGCTGGGGGCTTCGAGTTGGGCATTGTGCTGTCTTTTCCCTTCTTTGGTTCTATTGCGGCCGGCGCCGATCTCCGCGCCATGTTGCAGGTCGCTCCTATCCTGATCGCGCTGGTCACCATCTTGCTGGCCACTCACCTGCTGTTTCTGCTCATTGTGGGACGCTGGTTCAAGCTATCTCTGCCAGAATTGTTAACGGCCTCAAACGCGGCAGTGTTGGGCGCCACCACTGCACCGGTTATGGCCGCGGCACAAGGCTGGAAAGATCAGATCACGCCAGGGGTGCTGGTTGGCGTCTTGGGTTATGCGCTGGGAACATTGATCGGTAGCGCCGTGTTCCATCTGCTATAGCCGCTGACTGATCCGAAACTCATTGCTTGGCGCAGCAAACGGCGAGGCCACCGCTAAACACTGGGGGTCGCGGAGGCGACTTCACCTCTATTGAAACGCAATCTAAGCGCTGGCTGGAATCAAGGCGCCGCTCTCTAGAAAGGCATGGGCCCGGAGCGCCGCGTCTTGCCCTGAAGTCACCGCCCCCTCCATCCAGCCATACCAACGCCGCGAGAGGTCGCCACCGGCAAACAGGCAGGGCGGGGGCATGTTCGATAACGCGTGTATTCCTCTCGCCTGACCGGGTGCCATGCTTAACCACGTGCCCCGCGCAAAGGGGTCCTGCACCCAATCATGGGACAAAAACGCTCCCGAGAAGCGCACTTCGGGATGCCGCTGATTTACCGCCGACCATCCTCTCTCGAGCGCAGTCTCATGATCAGGGACTGCCACCCCAAAGGTGCAGATTACGTCAGAGTGCGAACCAGCTCGACTGTAGACCTCAATCGCATCAGGCCAGCCAACTGACTGCAGCGGATGCGGCAACCTTGCGGCTGCCCAACCCTTAGCGGCTCGTCCGGCATGCCCATCGGCTATCACTGCTCGCGCTTCTGCGGGTAATGAGAGATCCATTTTGATAGCCGAAAGTACGTTAACCGGCATCGCCACAATAGCCAGTTCGGCACTCAACGTACCGCGCGGGCCCTCCACTACCACACTCGATTCATCGTGCCGAATGCGTTGCACTTCCCAATCTAGCTGTATCGAGGTGCCAACTTCCTGGGCCACCGCGTGGGCCAGCGCTTGCGCCCCCCCGGTCACCCGGCACTCCGCCGCTGAGAATGCCTGCTCTATGCCACCAAAAGCCGCAAATTCGTGCAGCAGATTGAGCATGCTGTATTTGTCCGGGTCCCCGCCCTGCAACGCAAAGCTATGTGCCAGAAAAGCGTCATTGCACTCCGGGGACAAATTCATCTCGCGTAAACATTGCGTGACCGGAAGATCCATGGGAGAGCTACCCGTGTACCAGTCAGGTGCGGCGACAGCGATCGCACTCGCCGCCTTGCTCAATTGATCCAGCCATTGTCGCAAGTCGCCCGCCGGCATCAGGGGAGCGGCCGCAGCGATGGTCGGCTGCTGCGCGGGCGATGTTTCCAGACGTAAACCGTAAGCCTGCAATTCCTTGACGACGGTGGTGTGGTGGTCGGGCGCTACCCATTCCGCACCCAAGTCGACCGCACAACCTGCCGCCTCAAACGGCACAGTCCAGGTCCTCCCACCAACTCTGTTTCTTGCCTCCAGCACGATCACTTTGCAACCTGTCCGCAAAAGATCCCGAGCCGCCACCAGCCCCGCCAGCCCAGCCCCGATAATGACGATTTCGTGATGGTCCACTGAGGCTCAGATAAAGCTGGATATAGAGGCCAAGGGCTTTTTAATGCCCGCGGCACGCGGAACCGTTGCAGTCGACGCGGGATGCCCCACCACCAGCAGCACATAGGGGCGCTCGCGACCGGGTCTATCCAAAATTCGGTTGAGAAACTTCATCGGGCTGGGGGTGTGGGTCAATGTCGCAAGACCCAGATTATGCAATGCCCCAATCAGAAAGCCCGTGGCTATCCCTACCGATTCGGGCACGTAGTAGTTTTTGCTGCGCTGGCCTACGTCACCCTCCCCGTACCGCTCTGCAAATACGGCGATCAGCCATGGCGCGTCCTCGAGAAAGGGTTTTGAGGCATCGGTACCCAATGGGTTGATGTCTTTCAGCCAAGACTCACCCGCTTTGCCTCCGTAAAAAGCCTCCTCTTCTCGCTCCGCGGCTACTCTGATCGCCCGCTTGGTGTCCGGGTCATTGACGCACACAAAATGCCAGGGCTGATGATTTGCGCCGCTAGGCGCAGAACCCGCGGTCAGCACACAGGCCTCAATTACCCCCTGATCAACGGGCTCGCGAGAAAAATCGCGCACAGTGCGCCTCTGTCGCATCGCATCAAGGTGCGCCTCAGCCTTGGCACGCATCGCTGAGGCAGAGAGGCGTTTGGGGTGTAACAAGGGAACCGGCTCATATTCTTGTGCTGACATTGCAACTCCTCCCGGGAAACCGTGGCGCGCTTATTGGCCGCGCGATAAATGGCAAGTCGGGATTATGTGTAAGAATCCTGAGAGATCCTAACCTGTGGTGCCCTTAGACCCCAACAAGCCCCCGAACCTGACAGCCACAGGCTAAAATCTGACTATGAAAGTTGTCAAAAGAGCCGGCGTATCGGCCAAAGAACGCGACGCCGTAGTCGGGTGGGCCAAGCGGTGCTTGCGGGAAATCACCCTCAAGCACTACGAACTCCCGGTCGACTACGCTGGCGCACGAGACGATCTAACCCTGACGGTCAAACGGGTGGGACACCGCTCGTCCGCCTGTGCCAAAGGTGTGACCATCGATCTCTCACCGCTCGACCGCAATACCGCTAAGATTCTCGAGTACCCCGCCTTCGCCAGAGACCCGGTCATCGGCTCTCGAGCTCCCGTGCCGCCCGATTTGGCGCTGGCGGCCACTGTCGCTCACGAAGTCAGTCACTTTATTCAGTATCGCTATGGTCCCGAGACCCGGTGGCTGGCAAAGACTTTTCGGAAGCCTCATGGCGAGGGCTTTCAGGATATCTACCGTATTTTGCGCGCCAGAGTCATCAATCCCCACCTACCGTGAAGCCGCCAACGCTCAGGCTGGGTTACCGATACGCCCAAAGCGATACCCATCGCGGGCCCGCCCATTCTCCCGCGACACATCCGCTGTTTCTTTTTATGATGAGGGCCCAAACCCGTCCCTGAGATACCTGATCGAATGATTATCGACCCCATTGCCGCCGGCTTTTGTCCAGAAAAACTCGAAAGGCTCAACACCCACCTTCAGGAACGCTATATCACTCCCAAAAAAATTGCCGGGTGTCAGGTGTTGATCAAACGAAAAGGCATCGCCGCTTTTTCCGCATCACTGGGCCAAATGGATATTGCTCGGCAAAAACCAATGACCGCGGACACCCTCTTCCGCATTTATTCCATGACGAAACCGGTCACCTCCATTGCCCTGATGATGCTGTTTGAAGAAGGGCGATTTCAGCTCACCGATCCGGTGTACAAGTTCATTCCATCGTGGCGTTCACACCGGGTTTGGGTGGAAGGGGAAGGTGCCTCGATGATTACCCGGGCACCTCAATCTCCCATGACTATCCAGCATTTGCTGTGCCATACCGCCGGGTTGACCTACGGTGGGTTTTTGCCAGGTATGGAACTACCTGTCGATGCTGCCTACGGTGCGGCCGGCATTTCGCGTGGGGGCGTCGATACGCTTGAAACATTCGCCGAGAAGCTTGCGAACGTGCCATTGCTCTACGACCCCGGCACCCGCTGGAGCTATTCAATGGCAACCGATGTCTGCGGCTATCTGGTAGAGGTGATTTCCGGCCAGCCCTTTACGCAGTTTCTCAAGGAGCGCCTGTTTGAGCCCTTGGATATGCCAGATACCGGGTTTTCAATTCCCGATCAGAAACTCGACCGGTTTGCGGCTTGCTACGAGCGGGGTCCCAACAAGGAGCTCAAACTACAAGATGACCCCGAGACCAGCCGTTATCGCAACCCGCCCACAGCGCCCTCCGGGGCAGGCGGCCTCCTCAGCACAATGAGGGATTACAGCCACTTTTGCGACATGCTACTCCAGCGAGGGGCGTTTAAGGGAAAACAGCTGATTTCGCGCGCCACGCTGGCGCTGATGACCAGAAATCATCTGGGGCAGTCCTCGCTGGCGCAGATGGCGGTGGGCGGATTTTCGGAAACCAGCAACGAGGGTGTCGGTTTTGGCTTGGGCTTTGCGTCAACGATGGATGCCGCCGCGTCGGGCACCGTCGGCGAAGGCGATTTCTACTGGGGCGGATTGGCCTCAACCTTGTTTTGGGTGGATCCTGTTGAGGACCTCTACGCCATTTTTATGGCCCAACTGATTCCCTCCTCCACTTTCAACTTCCGGGGCCAGATCAAGAATATCGTCTACGGGTCGCTGTCCGAGAGCGGTCAATCCTGAGTTGGCGAGTTGCGGCTCTCAGCGGCGAGCACAGCCACTTAGGAGAGAGCGCTATCGCACTTCCATTAGAACTGAAGCAGGCTACGATCAGAGGCAAAACGAATCATGTAAAGGGCCTACCTCGCAAACACATCCTGCATGGCATAAGACGCACTGACTCGGGTGACGACCTTTGAGCAATCGGTTTATGGGGTGAGCGCTTCCAGATGCGCCATCGCTGAATCGGCGAGTGCCTGGAGGTCGTAACCCCCCTCAAGCGTCGAGACGATGCGGCCCTGAGAAAACTGATCTGCCATTGCCACAATCTCGCCAGTGATCCATGAAAAATCCGATGCATCCAGATTAATCTGTGCCAACGGGTCTGCCTGATGAGCGTCGAATCCCGCTGAGATAAAAATCAGATCAGGTTGATGTGCCTCGATCGCCGCCCACCAGGATGCTGCAATAGCGTGCCTGAAATCATCGCCGGAGGATCCGGCTTGCAGCGGCGTATTGACAATATTGGGCGCCACTACATCGTGAAGCCGATGGGGGTAATAAGGGTGCTGAAAGCTTGAGCACACCAAGATCTCGGGGTAATGGCGGCACATGTCGACCGTGCCGTTACCGTGATGCACGTCAAAATCTAAGATCGCCACGCGCTCAATATTCGGCAAATTGAGCGCGTTGATTGCACCAATCGCCACGCTGTTCAGCAAACAGAACCCCATGGGCGACTCAAACTCCGCATGGTGTCCGGGTGGACGCACGGCACAGAAGACTCTCGTCGCGTCTCCCAACGTCACATCCTGAACTCCCTGCCAAACTGCACCCGCCGCGTATCGAGCGGCGGTCAAACTCCGCGGGCCGATCCAAGTATCGGGATCCACCGATATCAAACCGGTTTCAGGAACCAGCTCGGTCAATTGACGAACCAGCGCAGCATGATGGGCGAGCGCAATGGGCGCCTCTCCTATCTGGGGCGCTACATGCAAAGGGTAATCCGCAGTAAACCCCACTCGCTCGAGATGCTGTAGCAAAAACGAGAGACGCGCAGGACGCTCGGGGTGGTGCTCTGGCACCTGATGCGCAACGCAGTCCTCATGTGTGTAAATACGTAGCATGACTTCGCATTAATCTCTCCGTGGGCGCTGCTACTGTAACCCGTTATGTTGTTGCGCAACGACCACGGCGTCAGGGTACTGAAATGTCGCATTTTGGGGTTATTTTAGGGTAGTGGCTCGCCGAAACTCTGATGTAGAGTAGTAGTGCATTACGTGCGTCAGACAAGGGGCCCCTAGCGATGGATAACCGCGACGACGAAGAAGACCGCCTTGAGGCGGTGACACCCTCCGATAATGACGACTGGACTGACGATGAAGAGGGAGATACCTACTCGATATCGTCAGGGCTTCGCGATGACCTGTCAGAAGCCAATGCGATGGACGATGACCTATCACGCTCGTCAGATCCAGACACCTCCGACGAGATGGTGGCGCGGGATGAAGATGATGCCAGCGAAGCACCCGAAAAAGACTGGCTGGTCGATAGTGGGCTTGCCGCGGCTATTCGCCCCGAGACCGCCGAAGCGGAGCCCGCTGCGGATGACGACCTCGAGGAGAACACGGAATCATTGAGAAGTGCGTCACTGTGGTCGGATGCCGAGGGGGAGCCTGTAGGTCGGGAAGAGGATATCGATGACGAAGATTTCGATGACGAAGATTCAGACGCCGATGAGGACTTCGACGAAGACGATTTCGATGACGAGGATCCTGAGGACGATCAGGGTTTAGAGGACGATGAGCTTGAGGATACGCCCCCCGGGAGTGATGAGACCGACCTGAGTGACTACACCACCGGCCCCTATGACGATCAGGGCGGCGATAGCGTCGGCGCCGCTGATGCGTCGAGCGAGCGCCCAGTGTGGCCCATGTTGGTGGGGCTGATCGCGGTAGTGTTGATTTCAGTAGGTGGTTGGGGGCTCTTTGAAGAGAGAGCAGCGCTGCAAGCCAGAATTGTGGAACTGGAGCGCAGTCAGTCCCAAGTGAGTTCGGTCAACGCGGTAGATGCATCCACCTTGTCAGCGCTAGAGGCGGATAACGCCTCGCTGAAACTACAGTTGGACGGTTTGTATCGAGACTACGAACTGGCCATGATGGAGATAGCGAATCTGCAGGACGCCAGTGAGACTGCGGCACAAATTGCTGTCGATGCCCTGGAGCCCACCTCCACAGACACTGAGGAACCCGCGGCTGCGGCACCCGATGCAGCCACTATGTCCAATGCTGATCAAGCGGCTGGCAGCTGGTTCGTTAATGTTGGCGCTTATTCGGTAGCTCAATCGGCAGAAAACCTTGCAGAAACGCTCAACGGTGGTGGCTTCGATACGATCGTTCAGGAAGTTTCCACTGACGATGGAAGCGTGCTGTTACGCGTGCGGGTGATCGGACTAGAGGAAAAAACCGACGCCCAGCAGGTGGCAGCAGAATTAGAGGCCAGCTACGGCATCGGTCCGGTTTGGGTGGGGCAAACGCCCACTACACCCTAACCTGCACTGGCGCTGAGGCAGCGAGTGGCGCTGTCAGATCAAAGCGCCAAAAATGCCCCGCCTTGGCGGGGTGAGTTAGCCCTAAATGCTCGCTTAGTCGGCCTTTTTTACCCAGACCTGAAGCAACTGCATCACGATAATTGATGTGATGAAAGCCATTTGGAATGGGTTCATCGAGGGCACATTACTGGCCTCGGCGATAAAGGCCTGTGCAGCCCCTGACAGCGCTGCGGTCTCACCGACACCGGTTAAGCCCGCTGCCACATCCCTAAACAAGCTGTTGGTGTTGACCATCAAAATGCACATGAATGCACTAACGCTCAGGCAATAAACAGAGACCAGTATTTTTCCAATAATTGGGCCTCCACCACTCGCGTAAATATTGTTGGTCATGCGAAAACCCAGCCAGGTCGCCACTACGTAACCCAGAAACCACATTGCGTTGCCCGCCATAAAAGCGGCCAAGACGTTCCACAGATCGAATTCAGACATACTTTCCCCTTTTTTGTTTAGATGCCTCGCGGCTCGATAAGTGTCTCATCTCGATTGCAATGATTACAGTGATGCCTAGTGGTTTGGCGTGGCGCTGAGTCAATTGTCGGTGAACCATGCGGAGGTGTATCAGGTCGTCTGTAAAGAGTGACTTAAATAAACAAGCCGGTCGTTGGCGTATGGCATTTTACTGAGCTCGAAACAGCGCGGCGGCAGCGCGGATGATGAGCAACAGCAGATTTTTCTGGAGGAATCCGGCTAGTCGAAGTTCATATAGAAGGTGAGCCGCAGATGGAGGTCGTCATCGGGCTTTACGCCCGACGCGTTGACGCTGTAATGCGTCCAAACAACGTTGGGGCTCAAGACAAAATGATCATTGAAACGGTATTCAACTCCGGCAACCAGATTGGTTGCTTTCGCGCTAGGATCAAAAGGAATGTAGGCAATGTCATTGCCTTTTACGCTCG
>JAYNYK010000057.1:0-17084 GCA_038102985.1 Halieaceae bacterium | reverse complement strand
TGAGCGGCTTGTTCTTCGCTTTTGTCGATATCGACTATGTCCGTGGTCACCAATTCAAAGTCCCTGTCGGCCCGGTGGCCTTGGATCTCTCCCAGTTTGCGGTTACTGAGTTTGACGCTCAGCATCTGGTTGTCCGTGAACGCTTGCCGGGTGAAATGCTCGTCGGTGTGCACGGTCAATCAGGCTTGCAATGGCTGGATCAGACCGGCGCAGTGGCCAGGGCGCTAACAGCGGAGGAGGCCCTCGCCTTGGGCGCCACCCGCACGCTTATGAGGCCCAATCGATCCGAGTGGGTGGATCAGCCCGAAGTCGGGAGCGAGTACAGGGGCGCACCGCTACCGTTGTGGCGCCTTTGGGAGTCCGATGTGCCTGATCGTGTTGCGTATATGGATGCGTTATCAGGCGAGGTCCTAGCGGTTCGTCACGGCGCGTGGAGGTGGTGGGATTTTCTTTGGTCTCTGCACATCATGAGTTATACCGACCGGGACACGATTGGCACCTGGTTACTAAAGGCTTTCTCGGTGATGGCGCTGGTAACGGCCGTATTAGGTGTGTGGCTATTTCGCGCCACTCGTCGCATCGCTGCGCGCTAAAGCACGATGCGTACCCACAGATAAGCAAAGAACAAGCCGCACAGATACGCGGCCCAAGCGATAGACAGTAACCATTTATTGACGCGACGCAGGCGCGAACAGGCGGCCGCCTTGGCCGGGTCTGCGGGGCAGGGCGCTGTTCGCTGTTGCCACCACAGACCGGTGCTCACCACCATTAATAGGCCAGACAGAGTGAACAGCACATTTTTATGTGCCGACAACCACATGATGCCGGGAATGGCGGATGTCAGTCCGGCCATTACGGCGCCTGCACCGATCGAGATCAGCAGTGCGGGAAGTGCGCAGCAGAGCAGCGTCGAGGCGCTGCCGAAAAGTGCCAGCGTAGGACCGATACTGTCACGCCAGTCGCCTCTCATGAGGGGTTGCCAAGCGCCTCGCTACCGCGGCGTACAGCAGCGACCCGATAGCCCGCCTGAACGGCCAGATCGGCAATGGTTTGATCGCTCATCGATGCGCCAGGGATCAATACCAAGCTGAGCGCTTTGGTGTCGAGATCGACGTATATTGCGGCGACTTCCTCTCTTTTACCGAAGATTTTATTCATGGCCAGTGCGCAGAAGTCGCATACAACACCCAGTACGTCTGCCACGATGGGCTCTCCGCCCTGTGCCAGCGCAGATTCAATATCCTCGGTACGTGTCAGAGCCGGTCCGCTAGTGGCGTTGTGGTCGTCGTGGGGGGTATGACCTGAGTCAGCCTCTTGGTGGTCGTGACCTTGATGCTCATGCATGTCGTGTGTCGCATGATGCATGTGGTCGTGGCTGTCCTCGGCCGTGGCAAGCAGGCAGAAGCAGAGAGCCGTGGTCATGACGATTGTTTTTATCAGTAAATTCATCGCAACGCTCCTCATCAAAATCGGTAGGTAAAGTTAAGCAGAGGCTGATTAACGGTAAGGTTATAACCCACTTCAACGAGCAGCGGTCCCTTGAAGAAGCGGAGTAAAGGGGTGGCAGTCACCGAGTCCGGATCGGAGGGGCGGTGGTCTATTTCTAGCATCAGCCAAGTGTGCAGATCGCCGCTGTCGCCCTTGTACGGTGCGAACCCCACACGGAGCGCTTGCATAAATTGACTGGCAAAGTCGCCGGCCTCTAGGTACCGGTTTCGATATCCCGCAAAAAGGGAGCGCGTTTCCCAGTCGGCCATCACGCCACCGTAAATCGCCATTTGGTCGGAACCCGGCCTGTTATTGATCCCCGACGCCACCCCGATACCGCCGTGGAAATACAGATTGCCTTGATAATCCGCACCTAACCATCGCCTCGCCAAAAGCGTGGGATGGACGCTGTAGATCATGAAATCCGAGTCGCGATTGACTTCCGTCTTGAGGCCCAATGATATGTTCGGAGAGGGGGTGTAGTGAACGAGCGCCGAGCTCGATTGCCGGTCGGATTCTCCGATGATGGTCCAGCCGCCAGTGTAAGAGACCGGTCTGGCCTGAACGCCGTGACTTAGCGCTCCTGAGATGGCTAGCGCCACTAGCGAACAGACAGCCCCGTTAATGGTCACTTTTTTCTGCCTGTCAGAATGGAGACAAGCTCGGTCACCTTTTCCGTGCGTTCGCCGGTATCACCGTCTTCGAGCGCGTGTTGCACGCAGGTATCCACGTGGTCATCGACAATCAAGCTTTCTAAGCTCTGCAGTGCGGAGCGTGCCGCTTGTACCTGCCTGACGACATCGATGCAGTAGCGGTCCTCTGCAACCATTTTTCGCACTGCTCTGATCTGACCTTCAATTCTGGCCAGTCTGGCGTCGGCTTTTTTCTGTGTTGAATCTCTCACCGAAAATCCTCTGGTCAAATATACCCATGGGGGGTATCTGCGTATGGCGGCATTATACCCCCCGCGGGTATGTGGTCAATCGAATGCGGGGCGCGCGGGTGTCCGGCGATACGGCATGGTGCCGGCATAACGCGCTAGATCGCTAATCTCCGGGGTCACTTGTCGCGTATACGGGATACTGGAGAGGGCTTTGATATGAATGGGCATCCCGTCGCGTACTCGCGAAGCGTGATCACCGAACTAATGGTTCCCAGCTACGCCAATTTTGGTGGAAAAGTGCATGGCGGTACGTTGATGTCGTTGATGGACAAGCTGGCCTATGTGTGTGCCAGTAAGCACGCGGGTAACTACTGTGTCACCGTGTCAGTCGACAACGTCCAGTTTCTGCGCCCGGTAGAGGTGGGCGAGGTCGTATCTTTGATGGGTTCCGTGAACTACGTCGGCAAAAAGTCTTTGGTAGTGGGGATTAAGGTTGTCGCCGAAAACCTTCAGGAAGGCGCTAGCAAGCACACCAATACCTGTTACTTCACCATGGTCGCCAAGTCGGCAGATGGCACAACCGCCGATGTGCCGCCGCTGATCCTTGAAAGCGAGGAAGATGTTCGCCGGTTTTGCAGTGCTGTTCAGAGACGCCGGATCCGAGAAGAGGGTGTGGCCTTCATGACTGAATATAAATCCGGGTTTACCGATCACCTTGCCGTGGCGGATCTGTTAGCGTCCGAGCGGTGCGTGCTCTCAATTCCTGCCGCCTAGGGTAGAAGCCAGAATGCTCAGGCAGATTCAGTCATCTTGGACTCGGTAGCCTCGGCTAGAGACAAGGTCATTACAAGCAGCGCGCTGGAGACTGCCAGTAGCGCGAGTCCGGTAAGCGCTGGCACGTAGCTCTCTTGCCATTCCCGCGCCATCGCGACGACTCTCGTGCCCAGTGCACCGCACAGCGTATCAATCAACACTATGGTGGCCAGGATCTTGCCGTAGTGAGGACCGCTGTAATGGGCGGCAACTAAAATCTGTATGCAGGTAAATGCGCCGCTGAATCCCAGTCCCGCCAGTACGGCGTAGGCATAGAGCAGGCCCATATCGGCTGTGCCGACTTGACCGATTGAGCTCGCTTGACTAAGCAAGCCAAGTGCGCTCGCGAGCATGATGGTGGCGGCCGCCATGACGCGGTGCAGGTCAAAGCGGTCAGCCAGCCAGCCAAAACCCAACTTGCCGATTACCGAGGCGCCAAAAAACAGGCTGAAAATAGGCGGCAAAAGAGATCGGTCTAGGCCGACATCGCGCGCCAAATAGATCGACTGATGCTGTGTCAACGCGATGATGATGAACCACAAACTGCCAGTAGCGAGCACGATCGCGACAAAACGGCGCGTCATCATGATTGATAGAATGGTGCTTAACGGCGTGCCCTGTGCGTCATCGGGCGCAACCGCTATCGCGCTGCGCGGGCCATCACGTAATAGCAGCCAAGCACTGCCCAGCATGACACAACCGACACATAGGCCTGTGGCGAGAACGGTCTGACGCCAACCAAGGTGTTCAATGCCGGTGCCCACCGCCAGCGGGAAGAGCGCGCCCCCCAGGCTTGAAGCCATCAGCAAGATGCCCGTAGCGCGGCCTCGCCCTGTCTGAAACCACCCTGTGAGCATGACCATATTCGAAACCAGGCCGCAGAGGGATAGCGCGAGCCCCAGCAGGGCATAAATGGTGACCAGCTGCCACAGTGTTGCAGTGGCCGTGTAGGCCACCAGGGCCAAGCCGAGCAGTGCGCTGCCGATAGCGATGATGGCCCGGGCTGAGTAACGATCCAGCAGCCAACCTGCCGGGGGAGAGGTCAGAGCGCCGACGATGAAGAAGACGGTGGCGGGCAGTGTGACCTCACCAGCTTGCCAGCCAAAGGTCTCCATCAGCTCGGGATAAAGGAGAGGTAGCGTGTGCAGCGTGATGCCGTTTGAGGCCATATAGACTAGAAATAGCCCGCTCAATACGGTCCAGCGTTGCCGAGAGGGGGTGTAAGCGGTCATGTCGAAAGTCATCAGAGTGGGGTGAGGTCCGACGACATTACACCAGACATCACATCCGGGGAACGGTGCCGAACCGGGGCGGTATCAATCCACTGCGTGTAACCTAAGCCAAGGGCGTCTGTCGAGGACGATGGTGGTATGGTTGGGTCAAGGCAATCATGATCTCAGTAAAGGACGCTTGGTGGCTCTACTAGATGTTGATATCTGTATTATTGGCTCAGGAATAGCGGGCGCTTCCCTGGCCGCTGCGCTAGCCGATTCGGGGCTGAGCGTGGCGCTGTTGGATCGCCGGAGCGAACCGCTCGACACTGCGCGGGGTGATCACATTCAACCCGCGGTGCAGCCACTGTTGGCAAGGTGGGGGGTGCTGGAGGCAATGCTCGCCGCCGGAGCGGAATATCGGGCGGGTACTCGCTGGTTTGACGCGACAGGTAGCCATCTTCTTACGGTCCCAGTGCCGCAAGTCGAGGGGACTGCCTCCGCTTTCTTGTTTTTGAATCATGAGAAAATCGGACATATATTGCTTGATCGCGCCTGCGAGTCGGGCGCAGCCAATACTGCTGGGATATCGCAGTGGGCGGTTGAGCGAGCCGATCAGGGGTGGCGCGTTGACTGGCATGCGGCCGGTGCGTCAGGCACGGTCAGGTGCACGTTACTAGTAGGCGCTGATGGCACCGCATCCGCATTACGTCACCACTTTGATATCCCTTTAGAGCGTCATCGATACCAATATCCGATAGCGGTTTTGTATGGCCGTCAGCGCGCACTGCCCGACGCCAGAACACTCGATGTTCATCTCGGTCAAGGCCGCATGATATCGATGATTCCGCGTGTCAGCGGCGAGACTAAAGTGGGATTTCCCGTTGCCTCAGACGAGATTGTATTTTGGCGCAATGCGCCGGAGGAGCGGCTTCATGAGCGTTTATTTGACTGGTGCCCAGCGGTTGAATTCGAGTCTTTGGCCTTTGGCGCCATTTATCCTCCGGTCTCGCAACAAAGTGCCGGATATCAAGGGGAGGGAGCCGTGACATTGATCGGTGACGCCCGTCATGCGATGCATCCTGCCCGCAGTATGGGGATGAACACCTGTTTTCGCGTGGCAGACCAGTTGGCTGCGCTGCTCAAAGAATTGCCACCGGGTTTCACCGAGGAGGCAGTAAAACCCGTGCTACAACAATTTGATGTGGAGTTTGAAGCGGAGTTGACGCCGAGGTTGGTCGAGAACCATGCCGCCGGACTGCAGATGGACACGATTACGGGAGGCGGCTTTCCTGAGTTGGTAGAGCAGCTTCGGCGAGCCGCGGGGAACCCCGGGATGCTAAAGGCCATGGCGCTCAAGGCAGCGGGCATGGCAGGCTAAATATGTGTGGTCGGTACACTCTGTCGGTGTCCAATAAGCCCGATCTGGCAGCTTTGGGCCTGCAGGCTAAAGACCGCTTTAATATCGCTCCGTCATCCTCTGTGTTGATGCGTCGAGAGTCCGGTAGCTTCGCGCTAGAGCGCTGGGGTTTGATGATGTTTGTATCAGGCCGGGATAAGGTGGTCAGTAACGCGCGTCTCGAGACGCTCGACGTGAAAAGGCTGTTCCGAAATCTCGCGCCCTGTGTGCTCCTGGCCGACGGGTGGTATGAGTGGCAACGCATTGGTAGTGGCAAGCAGCCCTGGTACCACCACAGCAATGGACAAGCGCTCAGTTTGGCGGGGGTATATCAACCTGGACAAGGCTGCGTGATAGTCACTCGAGAGGCATCGGCGCCACTGACGCAGATTCATCATCGCCAACCGCTGCTTCTCAATGACGATCAAATGCAAGCATGGTTGGAGCGCAGGTTAGTGGATGTGGCGCTACCTCAGCCCAAGATTGATTTTCATCCTGTCTCAAGAAGGGTTGGTGATACGCGACAAGACGACCCCTCATTGATCACCGCCGTTTCACTTAGTGCTGAAAAGACAGGACAGACAGGAGATTTGTTTTCCTGAGCACGTGCCTCCTAGCCCAAGGGGCGATGGTAATGGCCGAATTGTTAAACTATTGTTTGGTTGAAGTCAGGGCCTTGTGAGTTCACATGAGGCCGCACGAGGCCGCATAACAAAACTAAAACTCGAGCTGAGAGGCGTTCTATGAAAGTTGGAAGTTTTATTCCTGAGCAGTCTGTGTCGACGCTGTACGCGATGGCGGGTGACGACTGCTCACTGCATCACGACCTGTCAACCTTGACGCCAAAACAGCAGGTCGACCATCAGGAGAATCAGGTGCTTACCTGTGCGTTACAGGTTGCACTCGTTGGTTTGGGCAAGGCGATTGATCACGTCGCGTTGGGCACGCCATTTACGGACCCGATGTGGCGCGATATGTTGGGTCACTACAGTGAGATGTTCGCCGCTATGAGCCTCGATTCAGTGCCTGATAAACACTGGCAGTTCCATCCCCTCGAGGGCTACTACGAGAGCGTTGCCGCCTCCTTGCCTGAGGTTGATCTGACCAATCTCTATATGATCAGTGGGAGTAATTGGCCCTTGCATCAAAACCACGAGGCGCTGGCGGTGAGTCGGAATGTTAATTCCAAACTCCATTTTGCCGAGCACGCGCCTGCCGCGGGTCTGCCAGTGCCCCGTACCGAGGTGTATTCAAAGCGAGCGATCCGGGAGGGGGTGGCCAGTGGGTTGTTTTCGGAGTTGCCGAACGGGGTCATGGTCAAGCTGTTGGGGCTCGCGGGATCTCGCAATGTGTTTGCAGTGGAGTCTGTTGAAGAATGCCTCGATCAGATCGCGGAATATGACGACGATGTAAAGATCCTCTTGCAGGAAAAGCTGGACATCAGTCGGTGGCGGGAGATGACGGTGGATCTCACGATTACCTCGCAGGAAATCAGTATCAGCAACGTGCGCCAAATTTTGTTTGCCGGCGGAAAGTGGGTGGGTAATTACATTTCGCCCAAACTGGAGGTGCCGGAGGCTCACAAGGCCGTGTTAATGCGGGTGGGAACCTACGCGCGGGATCATGGACATGTTGCTGAAGAAGGGATTAACTGCGGCATCGATTACTTTGTCTCTGGGGACGAAGTGATCGTCACTGAGATCAATGCCCGGTGGACCGGGGGGCTCTTCCCAGCTGAGTTTTTGCGGCGTCTGGGCATCACCGAACCCGCGGTGGCTTTCTTCGATATGGTGTCGGTGGCGCAGCGTGATGCAGTACGGGTTTTCCAGCGCGAGCATCTTTTCCCAGCCGAGGGTGATGCCTTTGCGTACGTTCCGATGGGTTTTACGCCTTTTGCTATGGAGATTGAGGGGGCGGAGCGCTATTTTGTGTGGCAGATAGTGGTGGGGGATTTCGCCGCGTTTGTTGAGGCTAAGCGTCAAGCGCTCACCGAAGATGCTTTCCCCACCGCGGATTTAATTTTACAGGAGGCGCTATCATGAGCCGTGTTGATCTTGCAGAGCTGGATTTTTTCAGTCCGGAAGTTCAGGAGTGTCCGTTCAGTGTGTATCGGCAGTTACAGGACGAAGCCCCGGTATGGCAAATGCCCGGGACCAATGTGTTTATCGTGACACGATACAACGACATTCGCGAGATCATTCGTGATCCGGCGCGGTTCTCGAGCAGCTTCAGTGCTTTGCTGAACGCCGGTTCCTCCAACGACGACGTCAAGGCCATCTACGAGCAGGGGTATGAGATGGTTGAGACGCTCTTGACTCAGGATCCTCCTAGGCATCGTGTGTATCGCAATCTGGTGAACAAGGTGTTCTCCAGCAAGCGAATCGAAGGCATGCGCGAAGATATTCAGGTTATTGCTGATCAGCTGATCAGTGAGTGGGTTGACGATGGGGAAGTGGACTTGCTCAATCGGCTCTGTGTGCCGTTACCTATTTACGTCATCGCAGATCAGCTGGGTGTGCCGCGCTCTGAGTTGACGCTGCTTAAGAAGTGGTCTGACGCCTCCGCATCGCGGCTGGGTCGCCTTGCCGATGAAGATCAACAGATGCAGAACGCCACAGATATTGTGGAGTTCCAGCATTACTTTGCGGATCTCATTGACCGCATGCGAGATCACCCTGAGGACAATATCATCTCTGATCTCGCCAACAACACGATTGATGAGGGACGTTTGCTGACGAAGCCAGAGGCGTTGGGCATGATTCAGCAGATATTGGTCGCGGGTAATGAAACCTCGACGAATGCAATCGCCGGTGGAGTGGTCTTGCTAATTGAAAACCCCGAGGAACAGGCAAAACTCCGAGCCAATCCCGAACTGATTTCTAGCGCGGTAGAGGAAATCCTGAGATTGGAGACGCCAACCTCTGGCATGTGGCGGCGCGCGACCCAAGACACGGAAATCGATGGCGTGGCCATTCCCGAGGGGTCTTTCCTTATGGTGCGTTTTGCTGCGGGGAATCGTGACGAGTCGGTCTTTCCTTGCGCCGGCGCTATGCAGGTTGATCGGGAGAATGCCGATAACCATATGGCGTTCGGTCAGGGCACTCACTTTTGTCTGGGCGCCCAGCTGGCGAGAACCGAGCTGCAGATTGCCATGACAACGTTGTTGCAACGCACCGATAACTGGGCCTTGGTAGAAGGGAAAAACTCGCTCAAGCATCACCCGAATGTGCTGCTGCGCGGCCTGATGGATCTGCACATCTCGTTTGATAAAGTGGCGTAAAGCCAACGATGTGTCGTGCTGTGGAGTAACCCATGAACAAGCCTGTTTTTCCGAGCTATCAGGAGCTGCTGAATGAGGAGGCGGTTAGCGTTCCCGAGCCTTTGCGTCTCGACACACAGCCCAACATTGCCAACGACATCATCGCCACGGACGTGTGGACCGACCGCGGGGTGTTTGAAAAAGAGGTCGAGCACCTCTGGCCCAAAGTGTGGCAGATGATCTGTCGCGAGACCGCCCTGCAGAAGGCAGGGGATTACTACGTCTATGACATTGCGCGCTATTCCATCCTGCTGGTTCGCACCGAGTCGGGTGAGCTGAAAGGGTTCCACAATTCTTGCCTGCATAGAGGTCGGGCGCTGAAGTCAGGTAAAGGCACCAGCCGTGAGCTACGGTGCCCATACCACGGTTTCTGCTGGCATCTGGACGGAACCTTCAAGGAGGCCTACTGTGAGTGGGAGTTTGATCAGGCTCAGCTCGCAGCGCTGACGCTGCCTGAGGTGCAGGTGACCACTTGGGGTGGCTGGGTGCTCATCAATATGGACCTGGATGCGCCGCCCTTTGAAGAATACGCCTCGGTGCTGACCGAGCATTTTCAGCGCTGGACCCCTGAAGACCGGTACGTGTCGCTCCATGTCGAAAAGAAGATTGCCTGCAACTGGAAGATTGCGATGGAGGCTTTTATTGAGTCTTACCACGCGATTCAGACACATCCGCAGATATTGTCCTTTACCGGTGGCGATAATTCCCAGTACGACGTGTTTGATGAACACCTGAGTCGCACCATTACCGCTCAGGGAATCCCCAATCCCGGGCAGGCCGATCGTTACAGCGTGCAGGAATCGGTCGAGGCGATGACAGGCCCCGGCGGGTTTGAGCGGGCGCAAGAACTGACGGGATTGGATGCAGACACCATCACATCCCGGCAGGCCATTGGCGCGGTGCGCAGGGAGGAGTTCGCTGAGTTTATGAGCCCGGAGATGCTGGCAACGGTGACCGATGCCGAGACCATGGATTCCATTCTTTATCTGGTGTTCCCCAACTTTGCGCCATGGGGCGGCTTCCAGAGCCAGATCACCTACCGCTATCGCCCGGATGGGATGAATCCGGATGGCTGCATCATGGATATTTATTTGCTGGATGGTTTTGCGGCCGATCAACCGAGGCCAGTCGATGCCAAGACGATTCGACTCGATTATGATCAAAAATACGCTGACGCCGAAGGGCTGGGTTTGCTGGGTGCGTTGTTTGACCAGGATGCTGGTAACTTACCGGAGGTCCAGCGAGGACTGATGGCGTCAAAGAGCCGAAAAGCTATTACGGCAAGCTATCAAGAGCTGCGGATTCGCCACTTTCACGAGACGCTCGCCAAGTATTTGTCAGCGGGTGGGTAGAAAGTCCAGCTTGTTATGAGAGCGCTATTGCCGATTGCATGCGCTCAGGTGGTGCGCCCTCAGTAACTCAAGGCCATGCTGTCTCTACCATCTTTCTCAGTGGCGCTGGCGAAGCTCGGCAATGCTTTCATCTTGGCAACCCATTCCATGCATCGCGGATATTTTGCGGCCGTGATCATATCCCGCTCTGCGCCCACGATCAGATTAAATGAGATGAGAAAATCAGCCGCGGACAAGTTCTGACCACCAAACCAAGGCGCTTCAGCCAAGTCTCTCTCAGCGAGCTCGAGCAAGCGATTCAGACGCGGCTCAATAAACAGGTCATTCAGCCCTTTCACGTAGAGCTTGACGAACGGCTTCATCAGGAGCGGTAGGCGTTTTTGAGAAATGGTCAGCACGGTGTTCATCAACTGAAGCGGCATCATCGATCCCTGCGCGGCGTGCCACCAGAAAAGGTAGCGATGTCTGTCGGGGGCATCGATCTCAGGTCGCAACGTCTGACCAGGCGCGTGGTCGAGAATGTAGTCCATGATAGCGCTGCTCTCAGCCAGAACTAAGTCACCCCGCGTGATGACGGGTGCTGTGCCCAACGGTGAGAGCGCCTTGTATTCCTCTGGCGCAGCCATGGTTTTTGCATCTCTTGAGTACACCACTAAATCATAGGGTGCGTTCAACTCCTCAAGCATCCACAGCACGCGAAAGGACTGTGAGTACTCGAGGTGGTGCAGGGTTAAATCCGCTGTCTTGGTGTCCGGCATGTTGAGCGCGTCTGGGGCCTATAGCAGTGTGTGTTATACCGAGGTGGGGACCCTTTGGATCGTGCCATCGGGAGACCGATCAATAACACCCCTTCGTGAATCATGCTCGCGTTCGTGACGCTACTCGGGGTTGGCGCTCGCGGCGATTCCGGCACGCCACTGAAGAATCAAGGGATGGCACTATGGCCTCCCCGCCAGGACTCGAACCTGGAATCACCGCTTAGGAGGCGGTAGTTATATCCTGTTTAACTACGGGGAGAGGGGCGAGAGTGTACCGCAATCTTTCTCAGGTTTTGTTGAGAGGGAGTGACGATTAACTGGATGCGCTCTTGGTCAACAAAAACTCGGTCACCTCCTGCTGGTTGCCCCTGAACAGGGGCGGCCGAGTGCGTTGCCGCATTTGGTACTCGTACATCGGGTCGTAATAATCCGTGAGCAGTGCTTGAATCCATAGCCTGTGTTGTTCGGGATCTCCGCGACGGTGACTTAGTAGCGCGTCCAGCATCATCTGATGTAATTCTGTGTGGCGTTTCCCGCCCAGTCTTTTCCGGATGCGTTCCAAAGCAGCCATCAGGTCAGCGGAGAAAAGCTCAAAGGCTTGGGGCTCACCAATCTCTTCGTATTCTCGTAAATTGCCCAAAATATAGTTGTCATAAGAGTGGCTGACCCGATCCGCGAGACTTGCCTCAACGCGAACCCAATCAGCCTGATGCCGCGCTTCCTGAAGCGACGCCGGCAGCGCACAGCGACCAATCAGTCGGCCCTCGTCCTCGAGAATCAAAAATCGGTGTTTGCTCGCAGTATGCGCGACCAGAGCGACTCCCAAGGCCAATTCGAATCCGATTTGCGTGGGTTGTGCCTCGATTCTTCGGCCAAATGCGGAGCCACGATGATTGGCTAGGCCTTCTAGGTCGATGCTTCCGGGGAGGGGATGTCCCGCCAAGCCCTCGTTGAGCAGGTGTGTTTTGGCGACACCTGTTTGGCCGCCGACCAATAGCAGGGTGGATGAGGCCAGTGTCTTGTCCGTTTGCTGGCTTAGCCACTGGCGCATGGCTTTGTAACCGCCTGCGATTCTAGGGTAAGCGATGCCCGCCTCGGCAAGCCATTGCTGCGTTATCTCTGATCGAAGTCCGCCCCTGAAGCAGAAGAGCGCGCCCTCGGGATGCTCGTCGGCAAATCGTCGCCAGTTGGTCAGGCGCGCCGCTTTGACATCGCCATTGACTAACTCATGGCCCAGCAGTAGTGCGGCATTTTGCCCCGACTGTTGATAGCAAATGCCAACCGCCTCTCGTTCATTGTCTTCCATCAACGGCAGGTTGACTGCCGTGGGAAGACTGCCCTTAGTGAACTCGATCGGTGACCGGAGGTCGATCATGGGGGTTTTGTTGGCAAACAGTGCCTGAAAATCGTCGACTTCTTCCACTATGTCGATGACAGCAAAATCTGCGGTTTTTGGTCACTTGCTTCCGTTAGTGTTCCTATGACGGCGTTTTCAAGGCCGTTGTCATTCAAAAGCTGCATGACTTGGGGTAGGGCTTGGCTTGACGCTGAGATCAAAAGCCCGCCGCTTGTCTGGGGGTCGCAAAGCACCGATTGCGCGTGAGTTGAGAGCGCTGGCAGCCTGTCTTGATGGGCGGCGAGATTGCGCGTCGTGCCTCCGGGCACGCACCCCAGCGAGATGTAATGCTTCAAGTCGGGCAGTTCGGGAATCGAGGATATGTCAAGGGTTGCATCGAGACCCGCGCCATTACACATTTCCAGTAGATGACCGGCGAGCCCAAAGCCCGTGACGTCGGTCAGTGCGTTGACGCCGCTGACTGTCGCGAGTGACGCGCCGATGCTGTTGGGCTGGCACATCACGGCGGTGGCACAACCGACATGCTCTGGACGCAGCTTGCCCTGTTTTTCCGCGGTCGTATGAATGCCGACGCCCAATGGTTTACTCAGAAGAAGCTGATCCCCCTCTTGGCCACCGTCATTGCGCTTGAGATGCTTGCGTAAAGCTGTCCCCGTGACTGCCAAACCAAAAATCGGTTCGGGACAATCAATACTGTGCCCGCCAGCCAGTGGAAAACCCAGCTGCTGGCAAACGTCTCGGCCTCCGTTAACCACTTGATTCGCGATTTCTGCATTCAGCGTCGCTACCGGCCACCCGAGAATAGCGACGGCAACCAAAGGCTTACCTCCCATCGCGTAGATGTCTGAAATCGCATTCGTTGCAGCGATGCGACCAAAATCGTAGGGATCGTCAACGATCGGCATGAAAAAATCGGTGGTGGACAGCAAAGCGTATTCTTCATTTAGAGCGACTGCGGCCGCGTCGTCTCTGGTGTGGTGCCCTACCAGCAATCCGGATAAGGCGTTTGACGTGATGTCCTCACTGGAATTGCCGAGGATGCGCGACAGTACGTCAGGCGCAATCTTGCAGCCGCAGCCAGCGCCGTGGCTGTACTGGGTTAATCGGACAGTGTCATCACTCATGTGGGTGAACGCCTTCAAGCATGGGAGAATGCTACCCGTTTATCATTGAAAAACGGAGCGTTACCGCCCATTCTTTGCTGTGTGGTGGTGGTAAATACAGTGAAGCGTTCAAATTTCCCAATGGCCGTGATGACGGCCTCTGTCGTTTTTTGGGCCTCTGCGATCTGGGGAGGACAGCTGGCAGAGGCGGCCGTTATGCCCAGGGCAGAAGCGTGGTCGGCAGAGCGGGCTCTTTTTCAAAAGGCGAAGAGCGAATTGGCTACTGGCGCGGGCGAGCGCTACACGGATATTCGCGCGCAGCTGGAGGATTACCCCCTAAGAATTGATCTGGATTTCGCCGTTAAGCTAGGGCAATTGCACCATATGAAGGCCACGGAGGCCAAGGCTTTCCTCGCGAAAGCGCGAGGGACCCCTTTGGCAAGTCGGTTTTTGGTAGCGTACCTCCGTCATAAGGCTCAGGACGGGCACTGGAGATCTTTTTTAGGCGCCGTGGACGCATTGCCAGAGATGCCTGAATTGCAGTGCTATTACTATCGTGCCCTGTTAGCCACGGGTGGCGCTGAACGGGCTTTTGCGGGGGCGTCAACATTGTGGAATGTAGGGTTTTCTCAGGATGATGCCTGTGATCCGCTCTTCTCCGCCTGGATGCAGCGAGGTGGTCCCGACGATGCCCTGATATGGTCGCGGGCACTCAAAGCCTTCAAAGCAAAGAACGGCCACCTCATTCGTTACGTGAAACGCTACGCCAGTGATGAATTGCAGCAGGACCTGGATGAATTGGCTGCGATTTACCGCAGGCCTTCTCGGGTCGAGGGTGATCATCACGCTCAACGCCCGCGACATACGGATATTTTAATGGCCGGGGTGGCGAGGTTGGCGCAGCTGAACCCCCAACGGGCGCACCAGGCGCTTATGGCGCTCGAAAAAGATCATCCTTTTTCATCAGCACAAGTGGCGGACGTGTCGCTCGATATCGCTCGGCACAGTCTCTTCGCCGAGCGCACCCCGGCGCCTGAGGCATGGATTGAACAGCAGGTCGCCCATCTCAAAGAAGATGAGCTGACCACTATTTGGCTGCGTAACGCTATCGCTGGCGGACAGTGGCAGGCAGTACAGGAGGGGTTGCAATGGCTTTCTGGGGAGGCCCGGTCTCAGGATCGCTGGATCTACTGGGATGCGAGAAGTCGCGAGGCCTTGTCGGTGGAGGGAAGTCAGCCGCTTTATGAAAATTTAGCCCAACGACGCAGTTTTCACGGTTTTCTGGCCGCAGAAAAAGTGGGTACATCCTATCGACTGAATGAAGTGAGGGCCTCGATAAACGAGGTGGCGCTGGCTGGATCCATAGGCTTGGGTGCCGCTCGGGCGCAGGAGCTTTTGGCTCTGGGTTTGGGGAACGAGGCGAAAGAACAATGGCAACACACGCTCAACCTGGCGAACTTCAGTCAGCAAATGACGTTGGGGATGATTGCCCAGCAAAGAGGCTGGTCAGATTTCGGGGTCGATGCGGCGATCACCGCTGGCAATTGGGATCGCCTTGATCTGCGGTTTCCTTATGCCTTTTGGGAGGTTTTTCAGAATGCGGCGATGGACACTAAGCAGGATCCCTTTGCCCTGATTGCGTTGGCGCGGCGGGAGAGCGGTTTAAATCCCAGAGCGCGCTCAAAGGTGGGGGCGCGGGGGCTGATGCAGCTCATGCCGGCTACGGCCCGAGGCGTTGCCAAACGCGACGGGGTGCCGTACGGCGGCAGCAAAACGCTGTATGACCCTCAAGTGAATATTGCGCTGGGGGCTAGCTACTACGCTGGTCTCGTTGCGCGGTATAACGGCAATCGTGTTAAAGCTTTGGCGGCCTATAACGCCGGTCCGAGTCGGGTCTCTCGGTGGTTGTCTGAATCGCAGCCAATGGATCAGTGGGTCGACACGATACCTTTTGCGGAAACCCGGGAATATGTTCAGGCGGTACTCGCTTATCATGTGATATACCGCCTCAGGGCGGGCAAGTCGGTCACGCTGCTCACGCCAATGGAGCGTACCGAGTTGTATTAAATACACCGTAGGGGTTGCAGCTGGCGACTTGAATAAATCGTCAGAAATAACGAGGGCTTTATGAAAACATTGCAGATGCAATCTTGCGTGCATGACGATGGCACGGTCGAGTGTGCTTTGGTTGAAGCGTCGATCGCAGCGCCTGAACCCGATGAAGTCGTGGTCGCGATAGAGGCGTCACCCATCAATCCGTCCGATTTAGGACTGATGTTCGGCGCGGCAGACCTTGGGACCCTGCGGGAATCTGAGCGCGACGGGCAGCCTGCCTTGATACTCGATGTGCCCCCGGCAGCAATGCGCGCGATGGCGCCGCGGGTAGGGCATTGGATGGCAGTGGGCAATGAAGCCAGTGGACGGGTTATTGAGGCAGGGCAGAGTGAGTCGGCGCAACGGCTGCTGGGTAAAAGGGTGGGTATGTTTGGCGGTGAGATGTATGCGACCCACCGCTGTATACCCGCCTCCCAATGTCTCGAATTTCCAGACACCATCTCCGCGGAGCAGGCGGCGTCCTGCTTTGTTAACCCGATGACCGCCCTGGGTTTTATGGAGACGCGAGATATCGAAGGGCAAAAAGCCATGGTACATACCGCAGCTGCTTCTAATTTGGGCCAAATGCTGGTCAGGCTCTGTCAGGCAGATGACATACCGCTCGTTAACATCGTTCGCTCCGAGGAGCAGGTCGCATTACTCAGGGCGATGGGCGCTGAGTGGGTGCTGAACAGTCAGTCCGAGGGTTTCATGGGCAATCTCATCGATGCATTGGGCGCGACCGGTGCGACACTCGCTTTCGACGCCATCGGGGGTGGGCGTCTGGTGAATCGCATTCTGACTGCAATGGAGTTGGCGGCAGCTAAGTCGGGGCCTTGGTCCCGCTATGGTTCTGAGGAACCGAAGCAGGCCTATATTTATGGCCAGCTTGATTTGGGGGCCACGGAGCTCACGCGGGGTTATGGCTGGGTTTGGTCGGTGAGCGGTTGGCTGCTAACGCCATTCATGAAGCGCGCAGGGCCGGAGCGCGTGGCACGTATGCGCGAGCGAGTGGTGAAGGAGATCGATACGACCTTTGCGAGTCATTACTCGGCGCGGATCAGCTTGGCGCAAGCGTTGACGGTGAGCGCAGCTCAGGCATACGGGGCGCGGAGTACCGGGCAAAAGACCCTGCTGCTGATGGAAGGTTCAGCCCCCTGACAGTTTGACTGGGTAGCCCATTGCCGAGAGCGCGTCCTGGCAGACAGACCTTTGATCTCCCTGAAGCTCCAGCAGGCAATTCTTAACTGACCCGCCAACACCACAACGCTGTTTGAGTTGCTTGCAAATGGCCTTGAGGCGCTGTG
>JAYNYK010000056.1:0-17347 GCA_038102985.1 Halieaceae bacterium | reverse complement strand
CGCTGACCGTGACGCTCACGGTGACAGACAAACACCACAAGCGGCCGTGGATTACTTTGCGGTGCAACGTGACCAATCAGGACGGCAAAACCGTCACCAAAGGAGAGGCTCAGGTGGCGGCACCCACCCAAAAAGAGACCGTCACGATCGTGCCGCCGCCGGCGATTCAGCTACTCGAGGAAGCGCTGCTCGCGGATTCGGATTGAGCGAACTGCTCGGGGTCGACAAACATCAGTTCAAGTAACACCACCGCTTCGCTGGGATGGGGATCCACACCTAGCATCATTACGTTGATCTCTGCCCCCGAAACAATCGGTGCGGTGATGGGGTACAGGCGCCGCTCCCCAGTGGCTTCGCCCGCCTCATCCAACGCGCGCATAGGCAGTAGCGGTTTCTCCTCTGTCAGGTGGTCACGAAAGCGAGATAGCAACACCTGCAAGGCATCGCGAAAGGTCGAGTAATTCAAGGTTCCTCTGAACGCCTCGGTGCTGAGCGCCAGGTCCATTCTGGTCTCACTCTCGTCTTCCATTTTCAGGCGGGTCAGTAGCACCCGGGTGCCCGCGTCGAGTTCGCGAAACACCCGCTTGCTGGTGGTTCGCGGTGTTTCGATCAATGCTTTGTGAAGAATGTTGCAACACACCGTTGCAAACTGCTCCTCGGTGAGTGTGTGGTTCGCTTCAGCCATAAAACCCTCTCATAACAGGCGTGGAGTGTACCGTGTGGCCCACCCCTCGCCCACTCCCTGTCGGCGAGAACGCCGTGGCCCCGAGCGACGCCGCACCAGAGATAAACGGGCGCTGCCTGGGTACAGGCTGGTCCGATCAGGGTTTGATAGACTGGGCGGCCCACGCAAGAGGCGACTGATGCCGCCGCGTCTGTCCGAGTTTTCCTAATAAGTCGCTGTGATCAATCCCACGCAACAGCCCTGGAGCCCGCTGGCTGCTGCCACACTTGACTGGCAGGCCAATATCCCGGTGTCGCGCTCCACCGGTGACATTTATTTTTCCGCAGATGACGGCTTGGCCGAGAGCGACTATGTTTTTGTTGAGGGCAATCAGCTCCGCCAACGCTGGCAATCGCTGGGGGCCGACCAAAGGTTTGTGATCGCCGAGCTCGGTTTGGGTACCGGCCTCAATCTCTGTCTGACGATTGCCCACTGGCTCGAGCACCGCCCCGCAGGCGGCCAGCTTCACTATCTCGGATTGGAACACGCGCCGCTGCACCCAAGTGACATGCAACGGGCGCTGGCACAATGGCCACAGCTGTCCGCCGTGCTGGCACCGCTCATGGCCCGATGGCCCGACCCACTGGCGGGGTGTCATCGACGCTATTTTGCGGACTGGGGTATCACGCTGGACCTCTGGTGGGGTGATGCGTGCGAAATACTCCCCGATCTCGCGAGCCGCGCTACTCCTTGGGTCGACGCCTGGTACCTCGATGGTTTTGCCCCAGCGAAGAGCGCTGGCCTGTGGGAACACCACACCTTTACCCCTATGGCCGCGCTGAGCCGGACTGGAGCAACCTTTGCGACGTTTACTGCCGCCAGCGCCGTGCGGCGCGATCTGACGGCAGCCGGCTTTGACGTCTATAAACGCCCGGGGTTTGGCCGCAAACGGGAGGCCTTGTGGGGCACGCTGCGGGAGGCGTCGGCACTGCCGCCGACGCTCACACCCTGGGATCTGAACCCCACTCCGCAGCCCATTACCGCGGCGCTAGTTATTGGCGCTGGCCTCGCCGGTGCACACGCCGCCCGGGCCTTGGCCAGACGCGGCGTTTCGGTCACGGTGTTGGAGGCCGGGTCAGTTGCCAGCGGGGGCTCGGGTAATCTACAGGGCATTACCTATACCCGGCTCTCCCATCAGCATAATCCCCTCACTGACTTTTCCATCGCCGCCTTCAGTTACGCCACCGACTACTACCTGACGCTTGCGGGTGAGAGTAGTTTGGCACCCGGGACCGATTTTGGATTGGGTGGCTACATTCAGCTCCACGAGGGCGACGACACCCTCGACCACTTGGAACAGGTACTGCGTCTCGCTCCCGACTTTGCCCGCGTGCTATCGGCCGAGCAGATTTCGACGATGGCGGGTCACTTGCCCCGCTGTGGCGGCATTCATTATCAACGCGGTGGCTGGCTCGACCCGCGCGCCCTGTGCCGGGTGCTGCTGGATCACCCGCTCATTAACGTGCGAGAGCAATGCGGTGCCATCACTTTACACCGGCAGGACGAGCAATGGACGGCCAGCACCTCGACCGACCCGCAGCTGGCTCGAGGCACCACTGCCGTGCTGGCCACAGCGCGCCACGCCGTGCAGCAGCCGGAACTTGCGTGGCTGCCGCTGAACACCATCCGCGGGCAGACCACCCACGTGCCGACCACCGACGCGCTGGCCAGGGTAACGGTGCCGATCTGTGATGAGGGTTATCTGCCCCCGGCCCAAAATGGCACCCATTGCCTTGGCGCGAGCTTTGGCCCGGGAGATAGTCACACGGATGAACGGGCCATCGAGCACGCGCATAATATCGAGATGATGCGTCGCGCCCTGCCCAGTCTTGAACTGACCCCGCCCCCGGAGGGCTGGCGCGGGCATGTGGCGCTGCGCTGTAACAGCAACGATTACCTGCCGGTGGCGGGCATGGTGCCGCGGATCAACGATTTTAACCAACGCTTTGCCGCGCTGCAGCATGACCGCAAGCGCGTCATCAACGCGCCCGCGCCGCTCCACCGCGGTCTTGCAGTGCTGACCAGTCTGGGGTCGCGCGGCCTCACCGCAGCCCCGCTGGCGGCAGAGCGGTTGGTGGATCAATTACTGGGCACGCCGCCCTGCCTCCCCCGGTACCTTGAGCGATCGATTGCGCCCGGGCGTTTTGCCGAGCGCGCGCTCAAACGGGGACAAGCTCTGTGAACAGAGCACTCGATCAGGGGGTGAAAAATCCCGTTGCGGCAGGCCTGAGGAAGACATTATTCCTCCAGTGGTGTGCGCTCGCGCTGGTCAGTGGCTTGTGCGCCATGAACCTGACCCACGCCGCACCAGAGGTGTCGGTGTTCGAAGAACGGACGGGATCCGACGCCGAGACCCCTGAAATCACTCACTATGGTTACCGTGTGTTATCAAAGCATCGCTTCGATCGGGAGAACTTCACCCAGGGCCTTGAATTTCATCAGGGCCGCTTATATGTGAGCTCCGGGCTTTACGGGCAATCGGTGATTCGCGTTTACGATTTTCCCGAGATGGCATTGGTCAAAAGCGTGTCGGTTGACCCGCGCATTTTTGCCGAGGGCTTGACCATCATCAATAACCAGCTGATTTTGCTGTCCTGGCGGGAGCGGGTCATGTTGGTGTACTCGCTCCCCGACCTGACGCTGGTGGGACAAAGCCCGCTACCCGGACAGGGCTGGGGTGCGACCCACCAGGGGTCAGTCCTGTGGTTCAGCGACGGCACCGACAGGCTGTATTCAGCGGACCTGGCCGCCGGTGGTCGGGTCAGCGTGCTCCCAGTAACTCTGGCGGGGCAGCCCCTCAGGAATCTCAATGAGCTGGAGTGGGTCAACGGCGAGATCTGGGCTAATGTATGGCAAACCGATCAGGTGGTACGGATTGACCCCGACACCGGGGAGGTAACGGGAGTCGTCAATCTGGCTGGCCTTTTACCTGAGGAAGACCGGCTGCGGGACACCGATGTCCTCAACGGGATTGCGCAACACCCCGACACCGGCGCAATCTGGGTAACGGGTAAACGCTGGCCCTGGCTGTATGAAATAGCGCTGGAAAAATCCGACCCCTGACCCCACATACACCGGGTACGTATTTAAAATTTTTAACGGAAACCGATATGACTGAGCCCTCCCGACGCCCCGAGGCCAACGCGCACCCCAGCACCTTTGTGCTACAGCGCGCTGTGCCCATCGCCAGCCTGAATCTGACGGTGGAGGAATACCAACACCCGGCGACCGGCGCGGTTCATCTGCATCTGGGTAGCGACTCTCCCGAGAACGTTTTTATGGTGGCGCTGCGCACGGTGCCAGAGGATTCCACAGGAGTTGCCCACATACTGGAGCATACGGCGCTCTGTGGCAGTGAGCGTTACCCGGTGCGCGACCCCTTTTTCATGATGCTCCGGCGCTCGCTCAACACCTTCATGAATGCTTTCACCAGCTCTGACTGGACGGCGTATCCCTTCGCCACCCAGAACCGTAAGGACTTTGGCAATTTGCTGGACGTGTATCTGGATGCGGTCTTTTTCTCGCGATTAGACCCGCTGGATTTTGCCCAGGAGGGGCACCGGGTTGAATTTGAAGGTGACGACGCCAATCAGCCATTGGTGTTCAAGGGCGTCGTGTTCAACGAGATGAAGGGCGCGATGTCTTCGACGCCCTCGGTGCTGTGGGACCGCTTGTGCCACGAACTGTTTCCCTCCAATACCTATCATTTCAACAGCGGCGGCGACCCCGAAGTGATTCCCGATCTGAGCTACCAGGCGCTGCGGGACTTTTATGCCGAGCATTACCATCCCAGCAACGCCATTTTTCTCACCTTCGGTGACATCCCGGCGCAAGCACATCAAGACGTGTTTGAATCCGCCGTACTGCACCGCTTCGAGGCGCTGGACCGTCGGATCGAAGTTGGGCTGGAGGACGCTTTCTCGGCGCCGCGTCAGGCGACTCACCCCTATGCCATCGATGCCGACGAAGGCACTGACAAGAAAACGCACCTGATCATGGGGTGGAAACTGGGTGAAAGCGCTGATCTCACCGCCATGCTAGAAGCACAGCTGGTGTCTTCCGTATTAATGGAAAACAGTGCCTCTCCACTCATGCAATATCTGGAGACCACCGCACTGGGCACGTCGCCCTCCCCGCTCTGTGGTCTTGAGGAGTCGATGCGGGAAATGGTGTTCTGCTGCGGTATCGAGGGCAGTGAGGCAGCGCACGCCGCCACCTTCGAGCAAGAAGTGCTCGCCTGTATCGAAGGCGTCGCCGAGGCCGGCATTGACGCCGATAAGATCGAGGCAATTCTGCGCCAGATCGAGCTGCACCAGCGCGAAGTCAGTGGCGATGGCATGCCCTATGGACTGAACTTGATGCTGCGCGCCCTCGGGGCCGCCACCCACTACGGCGATGCGGTTGCGGCGCTGGATTTGGAGCCCGTCATTGCCACGCTGCGCGAGCGGGTAAAGGCACCGGCATATATTCCAGACCTTATCCGCCGGTTGCTGATCGACAATCCCCATCGGGTCCGCCTGGTCGTTGCACCAGATACCGGGCTGGCTGAGCGGCGCGACAGCGCCGAAGCCGCGCGACTCGCTTCGCTTAAAGCGACGCTCAGTAGCGACCACACCGCCGAGATTCTCGACCTGGCCAGTCGCCTGCGGGAGCGCCAGGCCCAAAAAGATGATCCCGATGCGCTACCCCGGGTTGAGCTTTCTGACATCCCCGCCGAGATCCCCAGCCCCTCACCCGACGTGCGCAAAGCCAACAGCACCCATTACCGCTATACGGCGGGCACCAACGGTCTGGTGTACCAGCAGTGGGCCAGCCGACTCCCGGCTATGACGGCCACGGAACTGGAGCACCTGCCATTGGTCACGGCACTGATGGGCGAGGTGGGCGTAGGCGCGCTCGACTACCTGCAGGCACAGGATCGTCATTCCGCTACCGTGGGCGCGCTGGGGGCAACGGTCAGCAGCCGCGCGCACCGGGACGACGAGCAAGCCTGCGACAGCTATTTTGTGCTCTCGTCGAAGGCGTTGGCCGACAAAATAGATGCACAGTTGACGTTAATGTCAGACACACTGAACGGCGCGCGATTTGACGAGCTACCGCGCATTCGCGATCTGGTCAGCCAGATCCGCGCCCGACGGGATCAGGGTATTACCGGCGGTGGCCATGCACTCGCCATGAGTGCCGCCTGCGCCGGCATGAGCCCGCTGGCACGACTGGGACATGAGCAAGGGGGCCTTGAGGGCATTCGCCGCATGCGCGCGCTGGACGACGCCCTGGCCGATGACGCTGAACTCGAAACGCTGGCCGCGTCGCTGTCGGCGTTGCATCAGAAGTTGTCTCAGCAGGGGACGCCGTTTCTCTGCACCATTGCCGACGAGCCCAACCTCAACGCCGCCGCGGACGCCGCGCTCTCCGCGACGGCACCACTCGAGGGGACGGCGGCTGATATTTGGCAGGGCACGCCCGTGCGCGAGGCGCGACAGGAAATGTGGGTTACCAATACTCAGGTGAATTTTTGCGCCCGCGCCTACCCCACGGTGCCCACAGGGCACCCTGACGCGCCGGTATTGGCGGTGTTGGGGGCCTTCCTGCGAAACGGCTATTTGCACCGCAGCATCCGCGAACAGGGCGGCGCCTACGGCGGCGGTGCGAGTCACGACGCGAACATTGGCGCGTTTCGATTTTTCTCCTACCGCGACCCACGACTGGTCGACACGCTGGAGGATTTTGATGCCTCGGTGCGGTGGCTTTTGGAAACTTCCCACGAGGCCCTCGCGCTGGAGGAGGCGATTCTCAGCGTGATCTCTGGACTGGACAAACCCGGGTCCCCCGCGGGCGAGGCCAAGCGGCACTTTCACGAATGCCTCTTTGCCCGCACGGATGAGCACCGGCGGCTGTTCCGCGCGGGTATTGTCAACACCACCCTGGAGGACCTCAGGCGCGTGACCGAGACCTACCTGCGTCCCGAGTGCGCCAGCACCGCTGTCGTTACCCATACTGGAGGTGCAGAAGCGTTGGCGAGCAGCGGTATTATGCTGACGCGTCAGGATCTGCTGTAACGGTCAGTACATACCCGGCACCCGAAGGCGCCCACGCTGCGAGAAATTGCGCCTTGGACCAGACCACAAACCCCGCGGAGGGGTCCGCCAGCGCCACGCGATTCCCCACCACTTCGGTTACTACGCTGAAGTGGGGGCCCGTTGGCAGATCGAGATAAACCAGCGCAGGCAATAATAACTGAGACAGGGCGGTTGCCGCGAAGCGCTCTAGCGCTGGCTCCGCCCCAACAGCGAGTGCCATCAGTGCCAGTTCCTGCAGACTGTAGCCCCGCTCTCGCACCAGCGCTTGTTGGTGCTGGGTTAGTGCCACTGCCTCAATCAGTGTCTTCGGCCCCACCGCCTGCCCCCGCTGCAAGGTCAATACCGTCGCCAAGGCGGCCACACCGCAGTCAAACTCCTCTGTCTGGGTAGCGAGCGGCTGAGTGGGCGCACGCACCGGCTGTGCCGTTACCGCCGCGGCGACTCCCCAGGCGATAACCAGCACTGCACCCGCCGCAGCGCCGTGCCCGGTAAAGCGCCGCAGAACCGCTGACTGGCACAGGCGTTGAGAGGCGCGCGGGGGTAACACTGGCGGGCTATCGCTCGCTACTGTGTCGCCGGGCCCGGCGCGACAGCCACATCACGCAGACTGCCGCCCCCGCAAAATAGATCGTGAGGGCCACCCCGATCGATATTACCGCGGCGGCGGCCGTCATCGCGGCCACCAACGCCGCCCAGATCACCAGTAAGGGGATGATGCGCCCGGCAAAGTAACGTTCCCGCAACTGCCGTCTGGCCTCGCCATCCAACTTTTGCTGGAGTATCCGAACCGGATTTTTCTGGGGATCATGGGTCACCATGATCAGTAGGAAGGCTCTTTTTCAGCGTAATACGGCACGTAGACACCCCAATAAAACGTGGCCAACGTCAGATCGATGGTCGCAATCCCCAATACCAGAGGTAGTAATCGACCCCGCAATTGGGCTGCCTCAAGGAAGGAGACCGCCGATGAGCGCTCGTCGGGCAAAGGCGCCCGGGCCCACTGCAGGGTGCCAATGTGGGGTGCACGATGGGTGGCTACAGTATCGGTCGGTACCGCCGCGGAGGCCCCGGCGCCCTGCAAAACCAGGGCCCCCATCAGGCCGGTAGCGAAAATCCATTTTCTCATTGTGAAGCTCCTGTTGATGAAAGATTCCTATCATCGACATCGCTCAATACCGCGAGGATGTCGATGATGCGAATGGCCTTAGCCATGAGGCGGAGTCTGCCAAGCCGACTATTGCGCCACCACATCACTAGCGAGCACAATCACGCGGCGGCAACATTAGATGATGATTGGCAGGAGCACGTAGCATGCAGGTAAGGCGAATAGCCAGGGCACTGGGAGCCGAATTGCAGGCAATCAATCTCGGAGAGGGCATTGATGCCGCACTGGCTGACACCCTCAGGGATCTGCTGAATGAGCACGAAGTGCTATTTTTACGCGACCAGGTGATCGCTCCAGCCGCCCAAAAACAGCTGGCAAAAATCTTCGGGCCGCTGCAAACCCATCCTGCCTACAGCACGGTTGATGGCCTACCCGAGGTGATGATTTTGGAGAGCACCGCGGAAAACCCCTCCAAGATCGAGGTCTGGCACTCCGATATGACGTTCCGGCAACACCCACCCTCGGTCACGGTACTGCGGGGCATCACTATTCCTGAGGTAGGTGGCGATACGCTCTTCGCCAGCATGACCGCTGCCTATCAGGGACTCTCCACCAGCATGCAGCAGTACCTTGAGGGACTGATTGCGGTTCACGATTTCAGTCACGGTTTCAAGGAGAGCTTGAGTGAACCCGGCGGCCGTGAGCGTCTTGCCGACGCTGTGGCAGCGAACCCCCCAGTGCGACACCCCGTGGTGCAAACGCACCCCGAGACCGGCAAAAAAGTGCTGTTCGTGAATGCGCTGTTCACCACTCACATTGAGGGGTTACCGCCACTGGAGTCCGCGGAGATTTTGCGATTTTTGTGGCGCCATGCCACCCTGCCCGAGTTTACCTGCCGGTTTCAATGGCAGCCCAACAGCATGGTGATTTGGGACAACCGCAGTACCCAACACAAACCGGTGAACGATTTTTTTCCCGCCACTCGCAGGCTACACCGGGTGGTCAGTGAGGGCGATCGTCCCTACTGAGAGACGCCCTCTCGCGTCTGAATCTGCTCGAGATATTGTGACACCTCTTTTTTCACCAGAGGTGCAAACAGATACAGCGCCAGAATATTGGGCAGCGCGATCATAAAGGTCATGGCATCGGAAAAATCCAGCACCGCGCGTAACTCGAGCATGCAGCCCAGCGCAATAAAGCCACAAAAAATCATTTGGAATAGCAGCGCCCGTTTGCGCCCCTCACCAAACAGATAGGTCCACGCCTTGAGTCCGTAGTAAGACCAGGCCAGCGCGCTGGAAAAAGCAAACAACAAAGCCGCAAGGGCAATCACGAAGGGCGCCCAGTCGAAGTGCCAGGCGAAGGCCGCTGAGGTCAGCTCGATGCCGGCCAGCCCCGAGCCCATTAAGCCCTGGGGAATCGCGGTGGTGAGAATCACGAGTGAACTGAGAGAACAAATCACCACAGTGTCGATTAAAGGCTCCAGTAATGCCGTGATCCCCTCCGAGGCCGGCGCTTCAGTCTTTACGGCGGCATGAGCAATCGACGCCGAGCCGATGCCGGCCTCGTTGGAGAAGAGCGCCCGCTGGAACCCGATGACCATGGCGCCCAACAACCCACCAGAGGCGGCCTGCCCGGTAAACGCTTCGGACAGCACCAGCTGCAGCGCCGCGGGTACATGCTCGGCGCTGAGCCCGATGACGACCACGCTGGCAATGAGATATAGCACCCCCATCACAGGCACCAGCACCGCGGCCACACGCGCAATCGAGCGAATCCCGCCAATGATTACGGCGGCAATAATGCCCGCCAGCGCGAGTCCGAAGACCCAACCGCGATCAGCCAGCCAGGATTCCTGGCCTCCGGTGATCACCAATACCTGAGCAAAAGCCTGGTTGGACTGAAACATGTTGCCAATACCCAGGCAGCCAATCACCAGCGCCAGGGCATAAAAACCGCCAAAACCCTTACCCAGCAAAGGCCAGCCGCGCTCACGGCAATAGGCTTCCATATAAAACATCGGTCCACCCGACACCGACCCATCGGCATTGTGCCGGCGGTATTTGACACCCAAGGTGCACTCCACCAGCTTGGTCGACATCGACAAGAGCCCGGCAAAAAACAACCAAAACGCCGCACCTGGCCCTCCGAGGGATATGGCCACCGCCACACCGCCAATATTGCCCACACCCACAGTGCCCGAAACCGCGGTAGAAACGGCCTTGAAGTGACTGATTTCACCCCGGGCGTTGGGGTCTGAAAAATCGCCGCGGGCATGGCGAATCGCAAGCCCCAGCGCCCTGACATTGATAAAGCGGAGGTACAGGGTGAAGAACAGCGCGGCGACTGAAGTCCAGACAACAATCAGCGGGACCTCGGTGCCCGCGAAACTGACAGCGTAAAACACCACCGACGAGAGCGCCTCAGCAACGGGTCCCAAGTGGGTCTCGACCCACTGATCGGGCGAAAACGTCATCCGCGGCGAACCGCGTGGGCAAAGACCTGACGGTAGCTGTTAAAGACGGGCACCTGATCCAGCCACCCGTTTTCAGCGAGCCGCGCTCGAAAGGTCGGCAGGTGATAGCAAGGCACGCCGGGCAGGAGATGATGCTCAAGGTGATAGTTGACGCCGTTGGGGGCCAATAGCCAACGCTGCCAGAAAGGCGCGGTCACCGTGCGGGTATTCAGGCGCGGATCGGGGTCATTGGCGTCCGGGACGGCAGCGTGCTCCGCAATCTGACGCAGACGAATCACCAACATATAGGATGTCATGAATGTGGCAGCCCACAGCCACCAGGTCCAGCCAATGCCCAGCGCCACCAGCACCCCTGCGAGCGCAAGCTGCACCATTACCTGTTTCAGTAGCAACCAGGGGTCCGCCGGTGCCGCCGCGCCGGAAAAATGGGACAGGCCGCCTTTCACCGCTCCCGCCACCAGTTTCGCGCCGGTCTGACCGGTGAGATCGCGAATCACTTTGCGGCGAAAACTGCCGCGATCTACCGGATAGGCGCGATAATTGGGTAGGTCGGGATCCTCTGGCGTGCCCGCCAGCCGATGATGATTCAGGTGCCCTGCGGCGTAGCTGGGGAGGTCGTTTAGCGTGGGTAAGGCACACAGCCACTGCCCCACCCAATGATTCATCGGGCGACTCGCAAACAGCGTACCGTGGCCAGCCTCATGCATCAGCACCGACAAGCCCAACTGGCGACCCGGCAAGAGCACCCATACCAACAGCAGGGTCAGGATATTGGGGTACCAGCCGGCCAGTAGCAGTAACGTGATGATCGCTAACCAGTTCGATCCCACCAACCACCACGCCCACCCATTGCTTCGTTTGAGTAGGCGCTCGCGGTCGGCAGCGCTGAGCAACTCCGACTGTTTTAGCATGGGGCGATGACCATGACGGAATTATGGTTGATTTCGGGCAGGCTTCAACCGCATCGCTAACAAAATCTTGACAGCGATTACTGCAGCGGAAAAACCCGCGGCAACAACACCAGTACTACCGATGAGAAAGCCAGCGACACCAACCAACCAAAGCGCAAGTAGTCGCCACGGCTGTAACTCCCCAGATTTTGCACCATCAGATTCGTTGTATAGCCGAATGGGGTCAGGAATGACGCACTCCCCCCTAGCGCCACCGCCATCACAAAGGCCATGGGCGCCAATCCGGCGCTGGTCGCCAATGCGTAGCTCAGGGGGAACATGAGCGCCGCGGCAGCATTGTTGGTCATCAACTCGGTAAGTGCCAGCGTCAGGGTATAAATCAGAAGCAATAGTAGGAACGGGGACATCGTGCTAACAAAGGGCGATACGCCCTCCATCATGAGTGTCATTAATCCCGAATCCATGACCGCCTGGGCGATAGCCAGCGCCGAGGCAACGATCAACCAGATCTCAAAGGGAAATCGGCGGCGCAGTTCCGCCGCGCTGAACAAATTCAACGCCAGCATAAGGAGCAGCAAGAACATCAGCCCAGTGGCCAGGGTAAACCAATTCAGTAGCGATCCCGCTATGGCGGTCAGCAAACCCACAGCGACAGCCAGACTTTTTGTCAGTGGCAAGCGGTGACTGACGATATCGCTGTCGACGACGAGGAAATTACGGCTGAGGTTGCCGCGCTTTACGAAGTCGCTGCCCACCGCCAGCATGAGTGAATCCCCCGCGCGCAAGGCAATGTCACCCAGCCGCCCCGAGAGCCGTTCACCATCGCGGCGCAAACCCACCACAGCCGCATCGAACCGGGACCGGAAATCACATTGCTTGACAGTTTTGCCCAACACCGTAGCGCCCGGTAGCAATACCACCTCGGTGAGATTGGCGCCAAGCAGACCCTCATCGAGCGCAAAGGATCGAAGACCGTGAAATCGCTCCAAAAGACCGACTTTTGAAACATCCCCCGAAAAAATCAGTCGGTCCCCCGCCGCCAATTGCTCATCTGGGCTCACGGGTGAGAGGAGTCGTCCGGCACGCACCAACTCCACCAGAAACAAATCACCCAACTCACGGAGCCCATTGTCGGTGACGGTTTTGCCGATCAACTGCGAGTGCTCATCTACCACCATCTCGATCAAAAACTCGTTGATTCGAATCTCTGCGTTTTCCACCACAGGCAGGACGCGGTGCATCAATAGCACCGCCACCAGGCCCGCAAGCGCCGCAGGAAGCGCAACGGGTAAAAAAGCAAAAAACGCGAGGCCCTCGCCGGTCAGATCCTCCAGAAAGCTACTGACGATCAAGTTGGTTGAGGTGCCGATCAGTGTGAGCGTTCCACCCAATATGGCGGCGTAGGAGATCGGCAGAAGGATTTGACTTGGTGCGTGGTGTGCGCTCCTACGCAAAGCCCCTGACAGGGTCGCAACGACCGCCGTGTTGTTGACGAAGGCGGAAAAAAGCATTGTCATGCCTGACAGATTGAGCAATGTTCTGGGCAGTGACCGGTGCACAGTGCGCTGGGCGAGATCGATTAACCAAGGCAAGCGCTCGAGACCAATCGATACCAGAATCAATAACGTCAGCGTAATCAGACCTTCATTGGTCGCCTTTGCCAGCGCCGTCTGTAAATCAATACTGCCCACCGCGACGCAGGCCGCCATGGCTGAGGTAAATACCACCGCGGGCCCCACGCGGCTGAAGATCAGCGCGAGGACCAGGGCAACGACAATCAGGGCGGTGAGCAAAGGCTCCATCGGTAATCCGCAGCACTCCTTGGATCTTCCAGAATACGCGCTCTTAACGTGACACCAAACCCCCAAAATCTGGTCATCCTGCCGCTTCATAGATAAGCTCAGCGCTTGCGGCCCGGGGTAACCGGCGCTGGATGTGGACCTTGCGAGCCAACTTGCCAATACAAATCAGGAGCCCCCTATGCTTGCCTACACGACTTTGGGTGTGACGGACTTCGAGCGTGCCAAATCCTTCTACGAGGAACTGCTTGGCGTGATCGGCGCGAAATATGTTTTGGGTAACGAACGTATCGCCCTTTACGGCATGGATGTCGCCAGTCCCATGCTCGCCGTCTGCATTCCCTATGATGAGGGCGCGCCCAGCGCAGGTAATGGCACGATGGTCGCCATCCGCGCCGGCGGCCCGGCGGAATGCGACGCAATGTATGCCAAAGCTATTGAGCTCGGTGCAACTTGCGACGGCCCGCCGGGTGAACGTATGCCTGGTTTTTTCTACGGCGGCTACGTTCGTGACCCCGACGGTAACAAGCTGTGCTTTTGCCAGATCGGACCGAGCTAAAGGCGCTCTGTCTAGAGCGCCACTTCTTACTCATGACTTTGTCTGCTAGGAGACATTGAATGCTTCTTTTGCGCTTCCCTTCAGTCATCGGCGTTGCTTGCATACTCATGCTAACCGCCATGAACGTCTGGTCTCACGCAAAGACCGACGTCGTCACTGTATCCAACGGAGATCGAATCACTGGCGCCATGACCGAGATGACCTCTGGAAAGCTGTCGGTTAGCACCAGTTACGCTGGCACTATCAGCGTAAAGTGGCGAGAGGTCAGCCAGATTGACAGTCGCTATGTGTACGAAGTCCGTCTTGACGATGGCGAGCGGATATATGGCCGATTCGCCGCAAGCAACATTCCAGAGCAACTGGCGTTCAGATCTGGAGGCAAGGACCGTCAGTTGGATATAGATGATGTGGTGGAAGTCCGCTCCATCGAGGACAATCTCGCCGACAAACTCGACCTGCAGTTGAGCAGCACCATCAATGCAGACCCGCGCAGCCGACAGCTGACGCTGCAAGCAAATGGCAGTTACGACGTGCGGGGAGGCCGGACAAGATTCTTTGCGCGCGTCAATGACAACAAAACTATCGCTGGCGAAGGCGATGAACGTTCGGAAACCACCAGCAACTCCTCACAATTCGAGCTCACGCGTGAATTCTGGCGAGAGCGCGGCACCGCGCAAAGCTTTCGCGTCCTCAAAGCCGTCTACTCGACCAACGATGACTTGGGTATCGCCCATCGTGGATCTATCGGGTTTGGGCTGGGGCGTTATCTTATCAACAACCTTGGTCACGAGATGACTGTCTCTGCAGGCATACAGGGTGTGCAGGAACGCAGAAAGTCCTGCGACGACTTCTCTTTTAGCGAGAACCCAAATCCTGCATTGGGGAATACCAATCTAGAGACATGCAATGACACCGAGCTTTTTTTCAATGTCTCTTGGCACCTGTATAGCTTTCAAGACCTCGATATGGACATCTCGCTCATTGGCAACGCCTATCCGTCTTTGTCTGATTGGGAGCGCGTCAGAGGCGATTTGAATATCCAGGTCAGCTGGGAGCTATTCGATAGTTTTTACTGGACTGTAGTCGCGGGAACAGAGCTCGATACAGCCGGTAACCGAAACAACGTCGAGCTCTCAAAAAGTGATTACAACCTCAGTACGGGCGTGACTTGGAAGTACTGATTGTCCGTCAACAAGCCAATCAGACCGGTTGGCCCGGCTCCCCAGCGGGCAGCATGTGAACATCCCGCTGCGGGAACGGGATGGTAATGCCCTCGGCATCAAAGCGCTTTTTCACCGATTTATTCAACGCCCAGACTGCTTCCCAGAACTCATCGGTCCTGGCATAGGCGCGCACCATGAAATCGATCGATGATTCACTGTATTGCTTCAGTCGCACCATGGGCTCGGGATCATCGAGCCAGCGCTCATCGGCGGCGATTAGCGCCTCGAGAATTCCCTGCACCAGGTCGACGTCGTCGGCGTAACTCACTCGATAAACCATATCGGTGCGGCGGAGTTTTTGACCCGTCACATTCATAATGACGCCGCCCCAGATCTTGCTGTTGGGGATAATCAGTATTTTATTCTCAACGGTCACAATGGTGGTGGTCACAAGGTTCATCTTGAGCACGGTACCCTCCGCATCGGCAGCGGAGATAAAGTCACCGGTATCGAAAGGCCGGTAAGCCAAAATCATCGCCCCGGAAGCAAAATTACTCAGCGTATCCTGCAGCGCAAAACCCACGATAAAACCGACCACACCCAGACCGGCGATCATCGGCGCAACCGATACACCCACCTGCGCCAAGGCCACCAGCAAACCAACCAGAAACACCACCGTGCCCGTCATCGAGATGAGGGTCTCTTTAAGCAATTGTGAGATGGACTGATCCGAGTGTCGCAGGGCACGCTCTGTCACCCGCTTGGCCACACCGGCTAAGAAGCGCGACAACACGAGAATACCAATAAATAGAATGGCCGAAAAAGCCGAACTGGCGCCGTTATGGCTTAGCCATTCTGCTAGCTTGTCCCGGGTTTCGGCCAGCACCACGCTCACTATCGCCGTGTCGACCAACGACAGCGCCAGTCCGCCGCTTTTCTCAATCAGCACACGACGCATCGCCAAGGTATCACCGTCGAGTCGCTCAAGCAGGGTAACCACACTGCTCAGTCGCGTAATGGCCAAATCCAAGCGCTCACTCTCGAAGCGCGCCGATTGCACTAGATCGCTATCGGTCCCAGCAGCCGCCTGCCGCGCTACCAGCAGCTTCAGCGCGTGATGATGGATATGGATAACGCCCACCAGCTCCTCGCCATAAAAGTCGAGTGTTCTGAGGACCTTTTCTCGCAATTCCTCATTAACCAAATCCAATTTCTCAAGGAGCAGGACCAGCTCTGTGGAGAGTCTCAAATAAGACAAACGGTATTTATCCAGCAAGTCCGCAAAAGCTTCCTCGCTCAACAGCTGCGCACCTGAGAGATCGTTGCGACGATCCAGCGACTCGTTGAGGCGCTCGGTGAGGCTTTCGAATCGACCGGCGATCACTGTTTCGATCTGGGCTTCTCGCGTCAGCATCAGTTTTTGAAGCCGCTCTCTTTCGGGTGCGTCAGCAGGTAACGCCAGCACACTCTCTGACAGAGAAATAATGCTCTTCAGGGCTTTGATCGTTTTCTCATCACGGCGAGCCTCGAGGGTGCGGCGGCGCGCGAATGAATCGGGCAGTGGGTACGCCTCAAACTGTCGCAGCGATTCGAGTTCTCTCGCGACTTCCTCGGAGAGTTCAGCGACCGATAATTCTTCCCGGTCAGCCGCATCTTGGTTGAGCGCTGCCTGCCCCCAAGCCAGCGTAGCCCCCGCCAGCAAGGCGATTGCCAGTAGCCATCGGCTCAGCGCATACCGCGCTTTGCTGCAGATCATAAGATCCATCATGTCATCACGCCTCTCGTCGGCCAGCGACCGACGTCGCCAAACACTCTAGCGTTTCTACCGTCTGTTGCCAGTCCATACAGGGGTCAGTAATGCTCATACCGTAAATCAAATCGTCTTTGTTTTTAACGTCCTGCCGACCCGACTCGATAAAGCTCTCCAGCATCAATCCGATAATGCGACGGTCTCCACGGTGCACCTGGGACGCGATATCCTCCGCCACCGCCCTTTGCCGCGCCGGCTGTTTACGGCTATTGGCATGGCTGGCATCAATCATAATGCTTTCCCGCAACCCGGCCCGCGCGAGCAAGGCGCAGGCATCATCCACCGAGAACATATCGTAATTGGGTTGCGGTCCGCCGCGCAAAATGAGGTGACAATCGGGGTTACCTTCCGTTTCAAAAATGGCCGAACGACCCCCTTTGGTCACCGACAAGAAGTGATGCGAGTTTTGCGCCGCGCCGATGGCATCCACCGCTATCTGAATATTGCCGCCGGTGCCATTCTTGAACCCCACCGGGCAGGATAACCCGCTGGCCAGTTCCCGGTGGCTCTGGCTCTCTGTGGTTCGAGCACCGATTGCCCCCCAGCTGATCAAGTCGGCAATGTATTGTGGCGAGATCAGATCGAGATATTCAGTTGCGGTAGGCAAGCCCAGGGCATTGATATCCAGCAAGAGTTTTCTGGCACGCCGCAACCCCTCGATCACATCGAAAGAGTCATCAAGATGTGGATCATTGATTAACCCTTTCCAACCCACGGTGG